>NZ_JAHWIW010000025.1:0-96007 GCF_025377065.1 Pseudomonas sp. HD6422
ACTGGGACCATTCGGCGCTGATCAAAGGCCTGGAGCACATGGCCAACTTCTCGATCCGCGACGAGAAATGAGCTTCAAGCTGTAAGCCTCAAGCGGCAAGTAAAAGCAGATCTGCTTTTGCTTGCGGCTCGTAGCTTGAAGCTTGCAGCTGTGGGGACCGCCCCTGGGTCTGTGCAGTACCAGGGGACGAGCGCTGAAGCCAGGCGATGTCGCTTTGCAAGTCGACCCAGAGGGCCCGGTTCCGGGGTGGACGCGCCCCGTGAGTGGGTCAGGCGATGACCTTCAGGAACATTACGGTCGCCAGCAGATCCAGGGCGAGCACGGCAACCACGACGAAAATCATGTAGTAGCGGTCGTCTTGAGTCATTTTGCTTTTCCCCAAGCTGGTTGTTTTCCAGGGGTGGAGCAATTCCTGTTCCAACAACGGACCGCTAAAGGAAGAGGCCAACCCTACCCCTCGTCACATTCTTGTACCATTTAGTACATTCCATGATTAGAATCCGCGGCCTCTTCGATGTTGTTCTACAAGCGGACAATCTGATACCTGGAGTGTATTGAGTCGATGCAAGCGGATTCGAATCGCCTAGTGAGCGTTCTGGAGCACCAGATGCTGCTCGAAGACTTCAGCAGCCGTTCAACCCAAGCTGAAGATCAACTGAAAAATGTCGTTCGCGGACAATCCACTCTCACCGAGCTAGAGCATCTGCTCGGCCCTTCCGAGGTATGTGGGATTTGGGGAGACGTGAGACTTTTCCGGTGGCAGTTCGTGTACACCGAAATGGGCTTTGCGCTAAGCGACCCTCAGGTCCTCACCGTGGCCATCGACGGTAACGGCTACATCACTGATTTCGCATTGGTCTAGCACAGAGCACCTGCTCGCTTTCCAGAGTCCAGGCGAGGAAGGACACCGGAAATCGCCGGACAGCAGATAGGAGGAACCAATCCCCACCCGCTTGCGTCCACCGCAAAACATCAAGCGAGTCGACTCTGCAATGGAAACCGACCCCGTGCTGGCCGCGCTTGGCTATCTGAAAGAAAACCACTTGATTCTGACCACAGCCGAATCGTGCACCGCGGGATGCATGGTCGCCTTGTTGGCGGCAGTGCCTGGGACTGGTGAGGTGCTGGAAAGCGGCTATGTCGTCTACTCGCCCGCCGCCAAGAAGCGACTGTTGGGTGTCAGCGTCGAAACCATCGAGCGCTATGGCCTGACCAGCGAAGCGGTGGCCTGGGAGATGGCCCTGGGTGCATTAAGAGACAGCGATGCCAATGTGGTCATCGCGACCACCGGGGTGGCCGGGCCAGCATCCGAATCGGGCGTACCGCCTGGGACGATGTGCTTCGCCTGGGCTTTTGCCGGCGAACCGGTCGCCGTTTTCACGCGTACCCAACGCTTCTTCGGCGAGCGAACCGAGGTCATGCGCCAAGGGGCGCTATACGGATTGACGCGGCTCTCCCACTATCACCAGCGCTGGCTGCGCGGTGAACGTGCCTGAGGGCAGTTGATCATGTCGGAAGATGAACTGACATCCAGGCGTCATCCCGTGCGCGAAGACATGGCCATGCAGCGGCGGGTCTGGCGCTTCGAGCGAGTGGGATGGTATGTGCTGTTGGCCATCGTCCTGCTGGCTCTGGCTGGACTATTCGGTAATGGCCCATTGAGCGATGCCGAAGTGGTCAGCCCCGATGGCCGAGTGAAAGTCGAGTATCAACGCCTCAGTCGCAGCGGAACCACTGACAGCCTTGTGATCACGGTTCAGGGAACCCCTGGCGATCCGGTCGCGGTGCAACTGGAGGGTTCAGTGCTGCGCAAAGCCAGCATCGAAACGATACAGCCGCAGCCGCAAGTCTCACTGTCTCACGGCTCAGCGTTATTGCTACAGCTGGGTACCAGCGAAGACGGATTGGCCACGTTGTACCTGACCCTTCGCAGTGACCATGTAGGAACCCTGGAGGGAACGGTCAGGGCCGGGCCAAGAAGTGCCGTTGGCTTTTCCACGTTCCTTTATCCCTAGGAGTGCGTCATGGATTCCATTCTCCGTGCCGCCGGCATGTACCTTGCCCTCATGCTGCTGTTTCGGGTAGCCGGACGGCGCTCGCTGGCCGACCTGACCACCTTCGATTTCGTTCTGCTGCTGATCATCGGGGAAGCCACCCAGCAAGCGCTGCTAGGTGATGATTTTTCGTTCACCAATGCCATGCTGGTGATCGCTACGCTGATCGTTCTGGACGTTGGGCTGTCGCTCGCCAAGGTCAACTCCAAGCCATTGGCGAGGCTTCTGGATGGACACGCTACCCTGGTCGTTGAAAACGGGCGCTTCCTGCACCACCGCATGCATCGGGCGCGTCTCACAGAGGACGATATTCTTGAGTCAGCGCGGGACAGCCATGGGCTCGAACACATTCAGCAGGTCAAATTCGCCATCGTCGAGCGCAATGGAAAGATTTCGATCATTCCCGCCGAGTGAGGCGCAGACGGTTCACAGAGGTTGTTTTGTCATGCCCCAAAAACGCAAAAAGCCCTGAATAATCAGGGCCTTGAATATGGCGGAAGCGTAGAGATTCGAACTCTAGGATAGTTGCCCATCGACGGTTTTCAAGACCGTTGCCTTAAACCACTCGGCCACGCTTCCAGCTTGTTTTGCGGCGGCAATCATACCTTAATGAAACACGCTGTCAAACTCTCTGTGTCGCCGGTTGCAGGGGCTCTGTTAGACTCGTTGCATCACACGTTTCAAAACCACAGGTTCACCCAAGGAGTGTCGCAATGCGCGAACAGGATTATGCCGTTCATCACGGCCAGCAGGTCGAGCAGCAGGAGATCAGCAAGGTCCTGCGCAACACCTACAGCCTTCTGGCGCTGACGCTGGTGTTCAGCGGGGTCATGGCCTACGTTGCCCAGCAGATGCGCGTCGGCTACCCGAACATTTTCGTGGTGCTCATCGGCTTCTACGGCTTGTTCTTCCTCACCGCCAAGCTGCGTAACTCGGCCTGGGGCCTCGTGTCTACCTTTGCCCTCACCGGCTTCATGGGCTTCATCCTGGGTCCGATCCTCAACCGCTACCTGGGCATGACCGGTGGCGCTGAGGTGGTCAGCTCGGCCTTCGCCATGACTGCACTGGTGTTCGGTGGTCTGTCGGCCTATGTGCTCATCACCCGCAAGGACATGAGCTTCCTCAGTGGCTTCATCACCGCCGGCTTCTTCGTGCTGCTGGGTGCCGTGGTGGCTAGCTTCTTCTTCCAGATCAGCGGCCTGCAGCTGGCGATCAGCGCTGGTTTCGTGCTGTTCTCGTCGGTGTGCATCCTGTTCCAGACCAGCGCCATCATTCATGGCGGTGAGCGGAACTACATCATGGCGACCATCAGCCTGTATGTCTCGATCTATAACTTGTTCGTCAGCCTGCTGCAGCTGTTCGGCATCATGGGTAGCGACGACTGATCGAATCCGTCCCGCGTGATGAAAAGCCCGCTTCGGCGGGCTTTTTCACATCTGCAAATTGACCTTTAAGTCAGTTTATTGCGGATATAGCCGGCGATCTTGCTGCTAACGTGCCTGCCTCTACCGCAATTGCGCCGCAGCCCGTAGAATGCGCTCCCTTTTTTCATGCCGGACCGCTTTCTCGATGAGCTCACACGAACACAGCCCAGGCGCGCCGGCGCCTGCCAACGAACTGGTGCTTGGCCTCGAGGACAAGCCACGGCTGCTGATCGGCCTGTTGGCTGCCCTGCAACACCTGCTGGCGATCATCGTGCCGATCGTCACACCGGGTCTGTTGATCTGCCAGGCGCTGGGAGTGTCGGCGCGTGACACCAACCTGATCGTCTCCATGTCGCTGGTGATCTCGGGTATCGCCACCTTCATCCAATGCAAGCGCTTCGGACCGTTCGGCGCAGGCTTGCTGATCGTGCAAGGCACCAGCTTCAACTTCGTCGGCCCGCTGATTGCCGGCGGCGCGCTGATGGTCAAACAAGGCACCCCGGTGGAAAGCGTGATGGCAGCGATCTTTGGTGTGGTGATTGCCGGCTCGTTCGTCGAAATGGGCGTGTCGCGCATCCTGCCTTTCGTCAAACGCCTGATCACCCCGCTGGTGACCGGCATCGTGGTGCTGATGATCGGCCTGACCCTGATCAAGGTGGGCCTGATCAGCATGGGCGGCGGCTTCGGCGCCATGGCCAATGGCACCTTCGCCAATGGCGAGAACCTGCTGCTGTCGGGCGTGGTGCTGGCGATCATCGTCATTCTCAACCGTATTCCGGTGGTGTGGATGCGCAGCTGCGCCATCGTCATCGCCCTGGCCGCGGGTTATGCACTGGCCGGCTACCTCGGTCGCCTGGACTTCACCGGCATGCATGAGGCCGCGCTGTTCCAGGTGCCGACGCCGCTGCACTTTGGTTTGGGCTTCTCCTGGGCACTGTTCATTCCGATGCTGGTGATCTACCTGGTGACTTCGCTGGAAGCCATCGGCGATGTGACGGCAACCAGCAAGGTGTCGCGCCAGCCAGTCGAAGGGCCGCTGTGGATGCAGCGCATCAAGGGTGGTGTGCTGGTCAATGGCGCCAACTCGCTGCTGGCAGGGTTGTTCAATACCTTCCCCAGCTCGATCTTCGCCCAGAACAACGGGGTGATTCAGCTGACCGGTATCGCCAGCCGCCATATTGGTGTGTGGATCGCCCTGATGCTCGTGGTGCTCGGCCTGTTCCCGAGCGTTGCCGGGGTGATCCAGGCGGTGCCTGAGCCGGTGCTGGGCGGTGCGGCGATGGTGATGTTCGGTGCAGTAGCTGCTTCGGGGATCAATATCTTGGCCAGCACTCGCCTGGACCGCCGCGCCCTGCTGATCATCGCCGTGTCGCTGGCCCTGGGCCTGGGCGTGGCTCAGGTGCCTGAATTTCTGGCGCACATGCCGGCGGCGATTCGCAACGTGCTGGAGTCGGGTGTGGCTACAGGCGGTATCTGTGCGCTGGTGCTGAACTGGTTCCTGCCGGAGAGCAAGGAAAACGCCTGATCCGCGCTGCCCTGTCGACAAAAGCCCGCGCCTGCCTGCGCGGGCTTTTTGCTTTATTATGGCCGCATTCCTTTGCACGAGTTGTCCATGAAATTCGCTATCGCGGTTTTTTCACCAGCCCATGCGCCCTCCTCTCGCCGCGCCTTGCGCTTCGCCGAGGCGGCGCTGGCCGGCGGGCATGAAATTGCCCGGCTGTTCTTTTACCAGGACGGGGTACACAGCGCCTCGGCCAACGTGGTCGCGCCCCAGGATGAACAGGACATCGCCAGCCAGTGGCGTGCCTTCATCGAGATCAACGCACTGGATGCCGTGGTGTGCATCGCCGCTGCGCTACGTCGTGGCGTGCTCGATGAAGCCGAAGCCAGTCGTTATCAGCGCCCAGCGGTGAACCTGCCCAAACCCTGGGAGCTGTCAGGTCTCGGTCAACTGCACGAAGCCGCGCAAACCGCCGACCGCCTGGTCTGCTTCGGAGGCGATTGAAATGGCCAAATCCATGTTGATCATCAGCCGCCAGGCGCCCTGGAATGGCCCATCGGCCCGGGAGGCGCTGGATATCGCGCTGGCCGGCGGCGCCTTCGACCTGCCGTTGGGCATGCTGTTTCTGGATGATGGTGTGTTCCAGCTTGCATCCGGCCAGCAGCCCGCTGCGGTGCAACAGAAGAACCTGGCGGCCAATCTGCAGGCCTTGCCGATGTTCGGCGTCGAAGAACTGTTCGCCTGCCAGCACAGCCTGACACGCCGCGGCCTGTCCGCCGACAGCCTGGAACTGCCCGTAGAGGTGCTGGACGATGCTGCGCTCAAGGCCCTGATGGCCCGTTTCGACCAAGTGGTGACGCTCTGATGACAACCCTGCATGTGTTATCCCACTCCCCGTTCGGCGATGAGCGCCTGGAAAGCTGCCTGCGCCTGCTCGGCGCCGAGGATGGCGTATTGCTGTGCGGCGATGCCGTGTATGCCTTGCGCAGCGGTAGCGCCCCCCATCACCAACTGCAGGTAGCCGATCTTGCGCAACGCCTGTTCGCCCTCGACGAAGACCTGCAGGCTCGCGCCATCGACGGCGACCTGGCCAAGACTGTGGACTACCCGGCGTTCGTCGAACTGTCGCTGCGCTATGACAAGGTCAACAGCTGGCTATGAGTACCCTGACTGTCGGCGCTAGCGCCATCGCCCTGGACAAGGACGGCTTTCTGGTCGACCTGCAAGACTGGTCACCTGCCGTGGCCGAAGCGCTGGCTGCCCGCGAAGCCATTGCCCTGACGCCGGACCACTGGGAAATCCTCGAACTGCTGCGCGCGTTCTACGCCGAGTACCAGCTGTCGCCGGCTACCCGTCCGCTGATCAAGTACACCGCGCTCAAACTGGGCGTGGAAAAGGGCAACAGTCCGCACCTGAACCGCCTGTTCAACGGCACTCCCGCCAAACTCGCCGCCAAGCTGGCGGGCCTGCCCAAGCCGACCAACTGCATATGACCGAACCACTTCCGCTGACCCTGCAAACCCCGGCCGAGCACCCATTCGCCGAATTCGTACGCATCCTTGGCAAAGGCAAGCGCGGCGCCCGCGGCCTGACCCGCGAGGAAGCCCGAGCGGCGATGACCTTGCTGCTCGAAGACAAGGTCGAGGACACCCAGCTGGGCGCGTTCCTGATGCTGCTGCGACACAAGGAAGAAAGCGCCGAGGAGCTTGCTGGCTTCACCGAGGCCGTGCGCACGCACCTCAAGGCGCCGAGCATCGCCGTGGACATCGACTGGCCGACCTACGCGGGCAAGCGGCGGCACCTGCCCTGGTACCTGCTGGCAGCCAAGTGCCTGGCCGACAACGGCGTACGCATCCTGCTCCACGGTGCCGGCGCGCACACGGCCGGGCGCCTGTACACCGAACAAGTGCTGGAGCTGTTGCACATTCCCCTGTGCCGCAACTGGCAACAGGTACGCGAAGCGCTCGACCAGCATCAGCTGGCATTTTTCCCGCTGCAGGACTGGGCACCCTCCCTGCAGCGCATGATCGACCTGCGCAATACCCTTGGCCTGCGCTCGCCGATCCATTCCCTGACCCGGGTGCTCAACCCGCTCGGTGCCCGCTGCGGCCTGCAGAGCATCTTCCATCCGGGTTACCAGGCCGTGCATCGCGAGGCCAGCCAGCTGCTCGGCGATCACGCCATCGTGATCAAGGGCGATGGCGGGGAAATCGAAATCAACCCCGACACCATCAGCCACCTTTACGGCACCACAGGCGGCGAAGCCTGGGACGAGGAATGGCCAGCCATGAGCGAGCGTCGCCATGTGAAACCGTCCAGCCTCGAGCCCGATCATCTGCTGGCGGTTTGGCGCGCGGAAGCCGAGGACAGCTACGGTGAAATGGCCGTCATCGCGACCATGGCCCTTGCCTTGCGCGGCTTGGGCAGCACCCAGGCGCAGGCGTTCGAGCAAGCGCGTGGGTACTGGAAGAGCCGTAATCAATCGAATTAGCCGATAATAGTCCCGCGGTATTTGCGCTATTTATTCGAACGTTTTTCTCTAGACTGAGCTCCAACGACAAACGACTTTTGTTTCCGAGGAGCTCACATGGGCCTGTTGATCGATGGCCGCTGGCACGACCAGTGGTATGAAAACGGCAAGGACGGCACGTTCAAGCGAGAGAATGCCCAGCGCCGCAATCCACTGCCAGCCCCTGAGGCCGGCCGCTACCACCTCTATGTATCGCTGGCCTGCCCCTGGGCACACCGAACCCTGATCGTGCGCGCGCTCAAAGGCCTCGACCCCTTGATCGACGTGTCTGTTGTCAGTTGGCTGATGCAGGACCACGGCTGGACCTTCGACACCCAGCAGGGCTCCACCGGCGATCACCTCGACGGCCTGCAGTATTTGCACCAACGCTACACCCAGGATGACCCGCACTACACCGGCCGCGTGACGGTTCCGGTGCTGTGGGACAAGAAAGAGAAGCGTATCGTCAACAATGAGTCGTCGGAGATCATCCGCATCTTCAACAGCGCGTTCGACGAGTTGACCGGCAACCGTCTGGACCTCTACCCCGCGTCGCTGCGCCCAACCATCGACGCGCTCAACGAGCGGATTTATCCGGCGGTGAACAACGGCGTGTACCGCGCAGGCTTCGCTACCACGCAAGACGCCTACGAGGCGGCGTTCGACGATGTCTTCAATGAACTGGACTACCTGGAAGACCTGCTCGAGCGCAATCGCTACCTGGCCGGTGAGTACCTGACCGAGGCCGACGTGCGCCTGTTCACCACGCTGGTGCGGTTCGACGCGGTGTACCACGGGCACTTCAAGTGCAACCTGCGGCGCCTTGGCGACTATCCGAACCTGTCCAACTGGTTGCGTGAGCTTTACCAGTGGCCGGGCGTGGCGCAGACGGTGAATATGGAGCACATCCAGAAGCACTATTACATGAGCCACAAGACCATTAACCCGAACGGGATCGTGCCCAAGGGGCCGTTGCAGGACTTCACGTTGCCCCATGACCGGGAGCGGTTGGTGGGCAAGGGGATCTGGCAAGGTTGATATCGCTGGGGCTGCTTCGCAGCCCATTCGCGGGGCAAGCCTGCTCCCACAGGTTTGGCGCGGGCTTTGAAAACGGCGCTGATCATTGGGGCCGCAAAGCGGCCCCGGTGATTTCAGCTGTTCTGCGCCCCTTCGAACCAGGCCAGCTTGTCACGCAACTGCACGACTTCCCCAACGATCACCAGGGTCGGCGCATGCACTTCATGCTGGGCCACCAGCGCCGGCAAGTCTGCCAGGGTACCGGTGAATACCCGCTGGTTGCGCGTGGTGCCTTGCTGCACCAGCGCAGCCGGGGTGCTCGCGGCACGGCCGTGACGGATCAGTTCGGCACAGATGGTCGGCAAGCCAACCAGGCCCATGTAGAACACCAGGGTCTGGGCCGGCGCCACCAGGTCATTCCAAGGCAAGTTGCTGGTGCCGTCCTTGAGATGGCCGGTGACGAAGCGCACCGACTGGGCGTAGTCGCGGTGGGTCAGCGGGATTCCGCCATAGGCAGAGCAACCGCTGGCAGCGGTGATGCCTGGCACCACCTGGAACGGGATACCCTGCTCGGCCAGCTCCTCGATCTCCTCGCCACCACGACCGAAAATGAACGGATCGCCGCCTTTCAGGCGTAACACGCGTTTGCCCTGCTGAGCCAGATCGACCAAAAGGCGATTGATCTGCTCCTGCGGCACGGCATGCTCAGCACGGCGCTTGCCAACGTAGATACGCTCGGCATCGCGCCGGCACATCTCGATGATCGCAGGCGCCACCAGGCGGTCGTAGAGCACCACATCGGCTTGCTGCATCAGGCGCAAGGCACGGAAGGTCAGCAAGTCCGGATCGCCCGGCCCAGCGCCCACCAGATAGACCTCACCGCCCTGCTGCACAGGCGCACCATCGACCATGGCCTGCAACAGGCGTTCGGCTTCGGCGCCCTGCCCGGCCAGCTGGCGCTCGGCAACAGGCCCCTGGAATACCGTCTCCCAGAAGCCCCGGCGCTGATTGACATCCGGGTACAAGCGCTTGACCTGATGCCGGAAACGCGCGGCAAGCCCTGCGAGTTCGCCATAGGCCGAGGGAATCCAGGCCTCCAGCTTGGCGCGGATCAAACGCGCCAACACCGGAGCGTCACCGCCACTGGACACCGCGATGACCAACGGCGAGCGGTCGACGATCGCCGGGAAGATCACCGTGCACAAGGCCGGGGCATCCACCACGTTGACCGGTAGGCTACGAGCCTGGGCATCCGCCGAGACCTGGGCATTCAGTGCCGAGTCGTCGGTAGCGGCGATGACCAGGCGGCAACCGTCAAGGTCGTTCGCCTGATAGCCACGCACCAGCACCTCTCCGCCGCCCTCCTGCGCCAGGCTGGCCAGTTGCTCGTCCACCTCCGGCGCCACCACGCGCAGCGCAGCGCCGGCATCGGCCAGCAAACGCGCCTTGCGCAGGGCGATCTCACCGCCGCCGACGACCAGCACGCGGCCGCCCTGCAGCTTGTGAAACAGTGGCAGGTAGTTCATTTAGCGGATGACCTCGACGCCGCCCATGTACGGCTTGAGCACTTCAGGTACACGGATCGAGCCATCGGCCTGCTGGTAGTTCTCCAACACCGCCACCAGCGTACGGCCAACGGCCAGGCCGGAACCGTTCAGGGTGTGCACCAGCTCGGGTTTGCCGGTTTCCGGATTGCGCCAGCGGGCCTGCATGCGGCGGGCCTGGAAGTCGCCGCAGTTGGAGCAGGAGCTGATCTCGCGGTACTTGTCCTGGCTCGGCACCCACACTTCCAGATCGTAGGTTTTCACCGCGCTGAAGCCCATGTCGCCAGTGCACAGGGCCAATACGCGGTACGGCAGCTCCAGGGCTTGCAGCACGCGCTCGGCGTTGGCGGTCAGACCTTCCAGGGCTTCCATCGATTTGGACGGTTCGACCACCTGGACCATCTCGACCTTGTCGAACTGGTGCTGGCGGATCATGCCACGGGTGTCACGGCCCGAAGCGCCGGCTTCGCTGCGGAAGCATGGAGTATGGGCGACGTACTTGATCGGCAATTGCTTGGCGTCGAGGATCTCGCCAGCCACCAGATTGGTCAGCGACACTTCAGCGGTCGGGATCAGGTAGAAGTCGGCCTCGCCTTCGCGGCTGATCTTGAACAGGTCTTCCTCGAACTTGGGCAACTGGCCAGTGCCTTGCAATGCCGGCGCCTGCACCAGGTACGGGGTGTAGGCCTCTTCGTAGCCATGCTCGGCGGTGTGCAGGTTGATCATGAACTGCGCCAGGGCACGGTGCAGGCGGGCGATTGGGCCGCGCAGCACAGCGAAGCGAGCGCCGGACAACTTGGCCGCAGCCTCGAAGTCCAGGCCGCCGCTGATTTCACCCAGGGCGACGTGGTCCTTGATGTCGAAATCGAACTGGGTCGGAGTACCCCAGCGGCGTACTTCGACGTTGTCGTCTTCGCTGGCCCCGACCGGCACACTGGCATCCGGCAGGTTGGGAATGGTCAGCACGATGCTGTCGAGTTCGGCCTGGATGCTGTCGAGCTCGGTCTTGCCGGCAGCCAGCTCGTTGGCCATGCGCTCGACATCGGCCATCAGCGGCGCGATGTCCTCGCCCTTGGCTTTGGCCTGACCGATGGACTTGGAGCGGGCGTTACGCTCGGCCTGCAGTTGCTCGGTACGGGTCTGCACCGACTTGCGACGCTCTTCCAGTGATTCGATGCGCGCGACATCCAGGCTGAAGCCACGGGAGGCCAGGCGATCCGCCACTTCCTGAAGTTGGCCGCGTAACAGTTTGGAATCGAGCATATCGTTCTCTCGTTATAGGTAGGTGTTGGTCAGAAACGGGTCAGGGACAGGCCGGCCCAGGTGGCCAGAAGCCCGCCCACCACGCTGATAGCGGTATAGCCCAAGGCCAGGGGCACTTGCCCGCCTTCCATCAGGCGCACGGTATCGAGCGAAAAGGACGAAAAGGTGGTCAAGCCGCCGAGAAAGCCGACGACCAGGCCTGCGCGCAGTTCGACCGGCGCGAACGGCTTGTGCAGGAACAGCCCGTAGAGCAGGCCGATCAGCAAGCAGCCCACCAGGTTGACCGCAAGCGTACCGGTATAATAATGCTGCGGCCAGCGTGCCACGACCCAGTTGGAGGTGGCGAAGCGCAACAGGGTACCGGCGGCCCCTCCGGCACTGACGGCGGCGATGAGTGCGATCACGGTTTTCTCCGTTGCCGTGGGCTGTTGCGGTCGAGGTCGGCCAGGTGGCGCAGTTTCTCGCCGATCTTGAGTTCCAGGCCACGTGGCACCGGTTGGTAGTACTGACGTGGCTCGAGTTGTTCGGGGAAGTAGTCTTCGCCCGCTGCATAGGCGTCGGGCTCGTCGTGGGCGTAGCGGTACTCATCGCCGTAGCCAAGCTGCTTCATAAGCTTGGTCGGGGCGTTACGCAGGTGCAAGGGCACTTCCAGCGAGCCGTGCTCGGCCGCCTCGCGCAGGGCGGTCTTGAACCCGGTGTACACGGCGTTGCTCTTCGGCGCACAGGCAATGTAGGTGATGGCCTGAGCCACTGCCAGCTCGCCCTCGGGGCTGCCCAGACGCTCCTGCACATCCCAGGCTGCCAGACACAGGCTCAACGCCCGCGGATCGGCGTTACCAATGTCCTCGCTGGCCATGCGCACCACGCGCCGGGCGATGTACAACGGATCGCAGCCGCCATCGAGCATGCGCGCGAACCAGTACAACGCGGCATCCGGGTTGGAGCCGCGAACCGATTTGTGCAAGGCGGAAATCTGGTCGTAGAACGCTTCGCCGCCCTTGTCGAACCGGCGGCGACTGTCGCCCAGCAGGCTCTGCAGCATCTCGACGTCGATCTCGCTGCCGTCTTCAGCCAGGTCCGAGGCATTTTCCAGGAAGTTGAGCATGCGCCGGCCATCGCCGTCGGCGGCGGCCATGAGCATCTTGAAAGCGTCATCGCCCACGCGCAGGTTACGCTTGCCCAGGCCACGCTCTTCGCTCAACGCCCGGTCGACCAGCTTGCGCAAGGCCGACTCGTCCAGGCTCTTGAGCACGTACACCCGGGCGCGCGACAGCAGGGCGTTGTTCAGCTCGAACGATGGGTTTTCGGTGGTGGCGCCGATGAACAGCAGGGTGCCGTCTTCCACATAGGGCAGGAAGGCATCCTGCTGCGATTTGTTGAAGCGATGCACCTCGTCGACGAACAGGATGGTGCGCCGACCGTACTGGCCCGCCTGCTGCTTGGCCACCTCGACGGCCTGACGGATCTCCTTGACCCCTGCCAGCACCGCCGACACCGTTTCGAAATGGGCATCGCAGAACTGCGCCAGCAAGCGCGCCAGGGTGGTCTTGCCTACCCCTGGCGGGCCCCAGAAGATCATCGAGTGCAGCGCCCCCTGCTCCAGCGCCTCGCGCAGCGGCTTGCCGCGTGCCAACAAATGCTCCTGGCCGACATACTCGTCCAGGTTGGACGGACGCAGGCGGGCGGCCAGAGGCTGGGCAACGGGTTCGCTTCGAAACAGGTCCATCACGGCCTCGGCTTACTCCTGGATGATGTCCGCGCCTTTGGGGACATCGAACTTGAACATGCTGTCGGATACCGGATCGTTGGCCTTGACCCCATTGAATAGGATATTGGTGCGCTGGCCGACGCTGTCGACCAGTTGCATGTCATTGATCAGGCCTTTGCGGAACGACACACGCAGCGAGTCGAACAACGTGTCCTTGGTTTTCGGCTTGAGGGTGAAGTCCATGACATCGCCCTGCTCCTTGGAGGTGATGTCGAAGCTCTGGCTGATCTTCGACACGTCACCGGACAGCAGCAGCGCCGGGGTCTGGTTCAGACGCACGTCGAGCTTCTTGATGGTCGCCTGCTCCAGATCAGGGTCCCACAGGGTGACGTTCTTGCCATCGGACACCACCACCTGCTCCTGGGGAGCATCGGTGTGCCAGTAGAACAGGCCCGGGCGCTTGACGGTCATCTTGCCGGACGTTTCCTGCAGGCTGGTGCCGCTGGCGTCGAGGGTCAGTTGGGAGAAGTTGGCCTGGATGGTCTGCGACTTTTCCAGCAACTGGGTCAGGCGCTTCACGTCTTGCTCAGCGGCTTGCGCCAAGAGGGTGGCCGACACGGAGCCCAGTGCCAGGGCAGAAACCAACAGCATGCGAATCGCGCGCATGGAAATCCTCGTTGAGCAGTGATTGGGCCGGGCACCGTGAATGGCGCCCGACAGGGTAACGATCAATCGCGCGGGCCGCCTGGGGCGATGACTTCCCGCGAGCCGTTGCTGTTCATGGGGGTAACCACACCCGCCATTTCCATCGCTTCGATCATGCGCGCAGCGCGGTTGTAGCCAATCTTGAGCTTGCGCTGCACCGCCGAGATCGAAGCGCGGCGGCTTTCAAGCACGAACTGCACGGCTTCATCATACAGGGCGTCGCTCTCCGAATCTTCACCATCGCCACCACCGCCGCCGCCTTCGAAGCCGCTGCCGGCCTCTTCCACGCCATTGAGGATGTCGTCGTTGTAGTCCGGCGCGCCACGCAGCTTCCAGGCCTCGACCACGCGGTGCACTTCGTCGTCGGAAACGAACGCGCCATGCACGCGGATCGGCAGACTGGTACCCGGCGGCATATAGAGCATGTCACCGTGACCGAGCAGCTGCTCGGCGCCGCCCTGGTCGATGATGGTCCGCGAGTCGATCTTGCTCGACACCTGGAACGCCATGCGGGTCGGGATGTTGGCCTTGATCAGGCCGGTGATGACGTCCACCGACGGGCGCTGCGTGGCGAGGATCAGATGGATACCGGCAGCCCGCGCTTTCTGGGCGATACGGGCGATCAACTCTTCGACCTTCTTGCCGACGATCATCATCATGTCGGCGAATTCGTCGACCACGACCACGATGGTCGGCAGGGTCTTCAGCGCCGGCGGCTCGTCGTCCATGCTTTCGCGGCGGTACAGCGGGTCGTGGATGATTTCGCCGGCTTCCTGGGCGTCCTTGATCTTGCGGTTGAAGCCGGCCAGGTTGCGCACCCCCATGGCCGCCATCAGCTTGTAACGGCGTTCCATCTCGGCAACGCTCCAGCGCAGGGCATTGGCAGCGTCCTTCATGTCGGTGACCACCGGGCACAGCAGGTGCGGAATGCCTTCGTAGATCGACAGCTCGAGCATTTTCGGGTCGATCATGATCAACCGCGCGTCTTCCGGGCTGGACTTGAACAGGATCGACAGGATCATCGCGTTCACCCCCACCGACTTACCGGAACCGGTGGTACCGGCGACCAGCAGGTGGGGCATCTTGGCCAGGTCGGTGATCACCGGTTTACCGCCGATGTCGTGCCCCAGGGCCAAGGTGACAGGCGACTTCTGCTCGTCGTACTGGGGCGTGGCGAGCACCTCGGAGAAACGCACCATCTGCCGATTTTCGTTGGGGATCTCGATACCCACGGTGGTCTTGCCAGGGATCACCTCGACCACCCGCACACTGGTCACTGCCAGCGAGCGCGCCAAGTCCTTGGCCAGGTTGGCGATGCGGCTGACCTTGACGCCGGCGGCAGGCTGGATTTCGTAACGGGTAATGACCGGGCCTGGGTGGATGGAGTCCACCGAAACCTCGACGCCGAATTCCTTGAGCTTGATTTCCAGCAGTTGACCCACACCCGCCAGGGATTCCGGCGAGTATTCGATCTTCTTCTGCTCCGCCGGATCGAGGATGGAAATCGATGGCAAGGTGCCTTCCACGGCGCTGTCGACGAACAGCGGTGCCTGTTTCTCCTTCATCACCCGCTTGCTTTGCTCCGGCGCTTTGGCCGCTGCCGGAGGCACGATGGTCGGGGCTGCGCCAGACTGCTCGCGGGACCCCACGGAATCACGCGATGCCAGAGGCTCGCGGGGCACGACCGGCTCGCGCGCCAGGGTCGGTTCGCGAGGCTCGACGTCCGCGGCCGGCGCCGCCTCACGCTTGAAGATGCGCTCGCGCAGCGCCGGCTTGGCCGGCTCGCGCTTGTCGGCGGTTTTCGGCCCGAGGTCGAACACCGGATCATCCACTTCACGCAACTGCGCTTCCAGGCGCTTGCGCTCGGCGCGGGCCTCCCACCAGCGGCTTGCGGCGCCCTGGACCAGCTCGAACAGGTCGAGGGTGATCTTGCCGGTCAGGTCCATGACCTTGAACCACGACAGATCGGTGAACACGGTCAGGCCGAACAGGAACAGGGCGATGAACATCAGCGTGCTGCCCTGCACGTTCAGCAGATTGCGCGCCAAGTCGCCGAGGCTTTCGCCCAGCGCACCGCCCGCGGAGAACGGGATGTTGGCTGCCGGGTGAAAGTGGATATGGGCCAAGGCCGCGCCCGACAGCACCAGGAACACCAGACCGATCAGGCGCCAGGAGAACAGCCAGCCGCTCCACTGCCATGGCTGGTGGCGCTCACGGAAAATCTGCCAGGTCTTGATCGCCAACAGCAACGGGAAGATGTAGGCGAAATAGCCCAGCACCATGAACAGGATGTCGGCGAAGTAGGCCCCGGCACGCCCAGCGGCATTCTGCACCTGCTCGACGTTGCTGGTGTGGCTGAAGCCAGGGTCCGAGGTGTCGTAGGTCAGCAGCGCCATCCACAGATACAGGCACAGCGCGCCGACAGCGATCAGCGCACCTTCCTTGAGGCGGTAATGCAGCTGCTGGCGCCACAGAGGCACGGGCAAGGGAGCTGGGGTTGCGGTGGATTTCTTCAAAACGCGTCTATTCCTGCGCGTACTGCGCGTCCAATAGTGATCGGCCAGGTGAACGGCCAACGAACCACTACTTTTAACATTACTGCCCGCCAGCCGCCATGGCGGCACGCCATGAGGCACTTGAGTGGGGGCGACTTTCGTATGACTGCAATTTGAGCATGCATTTTCTTTCGTGACAAAGGCTTATGCTGTGTTTTTGCACAGGTGTGACAGCAAATGTGCCAGATGGTGCCGGCGACCCTCGCAATGTGTAGGAAATTACATCTGGCGCTGTACTGCGTCAGCCGCCAACGAGACCAGCATTGACCCGAAAAGCCGCACGCGCCATCCTGCCCACTCCCCTCCCCCACCGCACGATAGACCATGCTCACCTGGCTTACCCGCGACTCGCTGACCTTCCCCCCTCTGGAAAAGGCCCTGCACGACCCTAACGGCCTGCTCGCGGCCGGAGGCGACCTCAGTGCCGAGCGACTGGTGCAGGCCTATCGGCATGGTTGCTTCCCCTGGTACCAGGACGGCCAGCCTATCCTCTGGTGGTCACCTGATCCACGCACCGTGCTGTTCCCGGACGAACTGCACGTCTCTCGTTCGCTGGCCAAGCTGATGCGCCAGGGCCGCTACCAGGTCAGTTTCGACACCGACTTCCGCGCAGTCATCGATGCATGCGCCGCTCCCCGGGACTACGCCGAGGGGACCTGGATCACCGACAACATGCGCGACGCCTATTGCCAACTGCACCAGCGCGGCATCGCCCACAGCGTCGAGGTGCGCCAGGACGGCGAGCTGGTGGGTGGTCTCTATGGCCTGGCAATGGGCCGGCTGTTCTTCGGTGAGTCGATGTTCAGCCGCGCCGACAACGCCTCGAAAGTCGGTTTCGTGACGCTGGTCGGGCATTTGCGCGATGCCGGCTTCGTGCTCATCGACTGCCAGATGCCCACCAACCACCTGCACAGCCTCGGCGCCCGCGCCATCAGCCGCGCCCAGTTCGCCGACTACCTACGTCAGCACCTCGACCAACCCAACGGCGCCACATGGGTTTGCTAGGCGAGTTCTGCCAGCTGGCTTACACTTAAAGCAAAGTCTCACCGAGGGGGGTAGATCATGACAGAGCTGGCGCGACTGAAGTTCTATGCCACTCAGCCCCACTCCTGCAGCTATCTGCCGGACGAGCAGGCGACCACCCTGTTCCTCGATCCCAGCCAGCCGATGGACGTGCACGTATATGCCGACCTGTCGGAAATGGGCTTTCGCCGCAGTGGCGACCATCTCTATCGCCCCCATTGCCAGAACTGCAATGCCTGTGTGCCTGCGCGCATCCCCGCCGCGCGCTTCATCCCCAATCGCCAGCAACGGCGGATCCTCAAGCGCAATGCCGATATTAACGTGAGCGCCGCGCGCCCGGCGTTCAAGGAGGAGTACTTCGATCTGTACCGGCGCTACATCGAGACCCGCCACGCCGACGGCGACATGTATCCGCCCAGCCGCGACCAGTTTTCCACCTTCCTGGTCCGCGACCTGCCCTTCTGCTGGTTCTACGAATTCCGCCTCGAAGGCCGGCTGCTGGCGGTGGCGGTCTGCGACCTGCTGCCCAACGGCCTGTCGGCGGTGTACACCTTCTACGAGCCCGCCGAAGAGCGCCGCAGCCTAGGTCGCTATGCCATCCTCTGGCAGATTACCGAAGCTCTGCGTCAAGACCTCGAGGCGGTGTATCTCGGCTACTGGATCAAGAACTGCAAGAAAATGAGCTACAAGACCCAGTACCGCCCCATAGAGCTACTGATCAACCAGCGCTGGGTCAGCCTCAACTGAAAGACATTGGCTTGACACACAATTTTCGGGCATAATCCACGCCACTTTTTTGCCCGGTGCGGTTATGCGTCGGGCCAACACTGGATACCGAGGGCTCTACTGCATGTCGAAAGAAGACAGCTTCGAAATGGAAGGTACTGTCGTCGACACCCTGCCCAACACCATGTTCCGCGTGGAGTTGGAAAACGGGCACGTCGTAACCGCGCACATCTCCGGAAAGATGCGCAAGAACTACATTCGTATTCTCACTGGCGACAAGGTCCGCGTCGAACTGACGCCCTACGACCTGAGCAAGGGCCGCATCACCTACCGCGCGCGCTAACTCAAGCCATGAAAAAGCCCGGCCATGTGCCGGGCTTTTTTGTGCCGTACATATTGCCAAGGGCTGCTTTGCAGCCCATTCGCGGGGCAAGCCCGCTCCCACAGATGCAGTGCAGTCCTCAGCGTGTGGGAGCGGGCTTGCCCCGCGAATGGGCCGCAAAGCGGCCCCAAGCCATCAAGCGACTTCAGCCGTGGTCTCGAAATCGAACACCAGCTCGCCGTCGCGCAGATCCACATGCACCACACCACCGTGCTCGGCCAGCTCGCCGAACAGGATCTCCTCGGCCAACGGCCGCTTGATCTTGTCCTGGATAAGCCGCGCCATGGGACGCGCGCCCATCTGCACGTCGTAGCCGCTGGCAGCCAACCAGCCACGGGCATCGTCGCTGACCTCCAGCAGTACACGCTTGTCTTCCAGCTGCGCCTGAAGCTCGATGAGGAACTTGTCGACGATGCTCTTGATCGTCTCGTGGCTCAGGCGGCCAAACTGGATGATGGTGTCCAGGCGGTTGCGGAACTCCGGCGTGAAGCTCTTGCGAATGACCTCCATCGCATCGGACGCATGGTCCTGATGAGTGAAGCCGATCGAGGCCCGCGCGGCGGTTTCGGCGCCGGCGTTGGTGGTCATGATCAGGATCACGTTGCGGAAGTCGGCCTTGCGCCCGTTGTTGTCGGTCAGGGTCCCGTGATCCATCACCTGCAGCAGCAGGTTGAAGACTTCAGGGTGGGCCTTCTCGATTTCATCGAGCAGCAATACGCAGTGCGGTTGCTTGGTGATCGCTTCGGTCAGCAAGCCGCCCTGGTCGAAGCCGACATAGCCAGGAGGCGCGCCGATCAGACGCGATACAGTGTGCCGCTCCATGTACTCGGACATGTCGAAGCGCACCAACTCGACCCCCAGCGCCTTGGCCAACTGCCGGGCGACTTCGGTCTTGCCGACACCGGTGGGGCCGGCGAAGAGGAACGAGCCGACCGGCTTGTCCGGTGCCTTGAGACCGGCACGCGACAGCTTGATGGCGGTGGCCAGCGAGTCGATCGCGGCGTCCTGGCCGAATACGGTCAGTTTCAGGTCGCGCTCGAGGTTACGCAGCAATTCCTTGTCGGAGCTGGTGACATGCTTGGGCGGAATCCGCGCGATCTTGGCGACGATATCCTCGACCTGCGGCACATCGATGCGCTTGACCCGATTGGCTTCGGGCTGCAACCGCTGATAGGCACCGGCTTCGTCGATGACGTCGATGGCCTTGTCCGGCATGTGGCGGTCATTGATGTAGCGCGAGGCCAGCTCCGCCGCTGCACGCAGGGCCTCGTCGCTGTACTCGATGTTGTGATGGCTTTCGAAGCGGCCCTTCAGGCCCCGCAGAATGCCCACGGTGTCCTCCACCGACGGCTCGGTGACATCGACCTTCTGGAAGCGCCGCGCCAAAGCGCGATCTTTTTCGAAGATGCCGCGGAACTCCTGGAAGGTGGTAGACCCGATGCAGCGGATGTCGCCAGAAGACAACAGCGGCTTGAGCAGGTTGGAGGCATCCATCACCCCACCCGAGGCTGCGCCCGCACCGATGATGGTGTGGATCTCATCGATGAACAGGATGGCCTGCGGACGCTTGCGCAGCTCGCCGAGCAGCGCCTTGAAGCGCTTCTCGAAATCACCCCGGTATTTGGTACCGGCCAGCAGCGCGCCTAGGTCAAGGGAGTACACCAC
Source organism: Pseudomonas sp. HD6422 (assembly GCF_025377065.1). Lineage (NCBI taxonomy): Bacteria > Pseudomonadati > Pseudomonadota > Gammaproteobacteria > Pseudomonadales > Pseudomonadaceae > Pseudomonas > Pseudomonas sp. HD6422. The sequence continues at coordinate 20,077 of NZ_JAHWIW010000025.1, forward strand.
GCTCTGCGCCAACAAGTCAGGCACCTGGCCATCGACGATACGCTTGGCCAGGCCTTCGGCGATGGCGGTCTTGCCGACGCCGGCCTCGCCGACCAGCAGCGGGTTGTTCTTGCGCCGGCGGGCCAGGATCTGCGCCACGCGCTCGACTTCCTGCTCGCGCCCCACCAGGGGATCGATGCGTCCGGCGCGGGCCAGCTCGTTGAGATTGCTGGCGTAGGCATCCAGCGGGTTGCTCGAGGAGGACGCTTCGCCGCCCTCATCGTCCTGCATGTCCTGCTCGCCTTCGGTATTGGGGCCATGGCCAGGCACCTTGGAGATGCCATGGGCGATGTAGTTGACCACATCGATGCGGGCCACGCTCTGCTGCTTGAGCAGGAACACGGCCTGGCTTTCCTGTTCGCTGAAGATCGCCACGAGTACGTTTGCGCCGGTCACTTCGCGCTTGCCGGAGCTCTGCACGTGGAATACGGCGCGCTGCAGCACACGCTGGAAGCCCAGGGTCGGCTGGGTCTCGCGGTCTTCGTCGTTGACCGGAATCAACGGGGTGGTGGAATCGATGAACTCTTGCAGGTCGTGCTTGAGTTTGTCGAGATTGGCGCCACAGGCGCGCAGAACGGTCGCGGCAGCCTCATTGTCAAGGAGTGCCAACAGCAGATGTTCGACGGTCATGAATTCATGACGCTTCGAACGGGCCTCCTTGAAGGCAAGATTGAGGGTGACTTCGAGCTCGCGGTTTAACATAGCTTCACCTCATACCCAAGTGGTCGGCGATTAACCGTCCTTCTCGATTTCACAGAGTAGCGGATGCTGGCTTTCCCTGGCGTATTGGTTGACCTGCATGGCCTTGGTTTCGGCGATGTCACGGGTAAACAATCCGCACACTGCCCGCCCTTCGGTATGGACGGTCAGCATGATCTTGGTCGCCAGCTCGCGGTTCAGATTGAAGAACGTCTCGAGCACTTCGACGACGAAATCCATTGGTGTGTAGTCGTCGTTGAACAAAACCACCTTGTACATCGGTGGCGCCTGCAGGATCGGCTTGGCTTCCTGAACCGCGAGACCAGAGCCATCGTCCTCGTTCGATTGCGGGCGATCCTGATTGAATGTTAGTCGAATCTCGCTAGGTGCATGCATGGAAAGAATTTCATCACGATCGACAGGTTAAGGTTGTGGGTTGACCGCTAAGGCCCTCGCCGGCGCGGGCGCCGCATGACCTTGACTATCGGCAAAACGGTGTTACAACCAATAAGAACCCACCGTGGTCGATAAAGATCCGCGCAGTCAACCAGATTTTTCGCATGGTTCGTATGCGGATGAAGTGGATGATACTCCAGTGATGGAGTCCTTTGCAGAGGGACATAGGGATGGCAAGCGGCAAAGTCAAGTGGTTCAACAATGCCAAGGGCTATGGTTTCATCAATGAAGACGGCAAGACCGATGATCTGTTCGCCCACTATTCGGCTATCCAGATGGACGGTTACAAGACGCTCAAGGCCGGCCAGGCCGTGACCTTCGAGATCGTCCAGGGCCCCAAAGGGCTGCACGCCACGCAAATCACCAACGCGACCGCCCCGGTCAGCGAGCCAAGCGCCCCGCAGAATTCGAGCGTACCACTCGAAGCCTGACGCGCCAGCTTCCCGGTAGACGATCGAAACGGCCACCTCTTTAGCAAGGTGGCCGTTCGTCGTTCGCTACATGTGCTTGATCATGGCGTCACCGAAGCCCGAACTGCCGACCAGGGTCGCGCCGTCCATCAAACGCTCGAAATCATAAGTGACCGTCTTGGCGCCAATGGCACCGTTGGTGCCCTTGATGATCAGATCCGCCGCCTCGGTCCAGCCCATGTGCCGCAACATCATCTCCGCCGAGAGGATCACCGACCCTGGGTTGACCTTGTCCTGGCCGGCATACTTCGGCGCTGTGCCGTGCGTAGCCTCAAACATGGCCACGGTATCGGACAGGTTGGCACCAGGAGCGATGCCGATCCCCCCGACTTCCGCTGCCAGGGCGTCGGACAGATAGTCACCATTGAGGTTAAGCGTGGCGATCACGTCGTATTCGGCCGGGCGCAACAGGATCTGCTGGAGCATGGCATCGGCAATGGCATCCTTGACCACCACCTCGCGGCCGCTTTTCGGGTTCTTGAACTTCATCCAGGGCCCGCCATCGAGCAGCTCGGCGCCGAATTCGTCACGGGCCACCTCATAACCCCAGTCCTTGAAGGCCCCTTCGGTGAACTTCATGATGTTGCCCTTGTGCACCAGGGTCAGCGACTCGCGATCGTTGTCCACGACGTATTGCAGGGCTTTGCGCACCAGGCGCTGGGTGCCCTCACGGGAGACCGGCTTGACCCCGATGCCACAATCCTTGTCGAAGCGGATCTTGGTGACGCCCATTTCCTCCTTGAGGAATTTGATCACCTTGTCGGCCTCGGGCGAGCCTGCCTTCCACTCGATGCCGGCATAGATGTCCTCGGAGTTCTCCCGGAAGATCACCATGTCGACATCCCCGGGTTTCTTGACCGGGCTCGGCACACCCTGGAACCACAGCACCGGCCGCAGGCATACGTACAGGTCGAGTTGTTGGCGCAGGGCTACGTTCAGCGAGCGAATGCCGCCGCCGACCGGCGTGGTCAGCGGGCCTTTGATCGAGACCACATAGTCGCGCACCGCATCGAGGGTCTCCTGCGGCAGCCAGGTATCCTGGTCGTACACCTGGGTGGCCTTTTCCCCGGCGTACACCTCCATCCAGGCGATCTTGCGCTTGCCGCCATAGGCCTTGTGCACCGCGGCATCGACGACCTTGATCATCACCGGCGAAACATCCACGCCGATGCCATCGCCCTCGATGAAGGGGATGATCGGGTTGTCGGGCACATTGAGCGAATGGTCGGCATTGACGGTGATCTTGCTACCGTCGGTCGGAACCTTGATTTTCTGGTATCCCATGGTGGCACTACTCCGCTTGCGGGTCGTGGTTGGACTTCATGCGATGCAATCAGCCTAAACCACATCCACCACCCTGCAAGCCCTGCGACAACCGGACACATTGCCCATGCGTCTTTGGTCTTATAAATGGGCCGATATCACTTAGCCTTGCTGAATAGTCCGATTGGTTTGATATACTGCGCCGCGACCGTAGGGTCATCGGGGCGAACCCTTGGAAAAACGCGGCTCGCCCTCGGCCAGGTAAAGGCCGCAAAACCTGGCCATCCAGCCTGGACTGTTACCGCAGCCCAGCACTTGACGCTCGACTGATGCATCCACCATCACCGCTCGCAGCCTCTCGACTTTTCGCTTATGGCGCTGCCTGAGCGATGCGCCTACCCTGCGCACCTCGAGACTCGAGCACGCTCAGCACACAGAGAGTTAACCCGCATGCCCACCCGTTCCAAGATCATCTATACCTTCACCGACGAAGCCCCCGCCCTCGCCACCTACTCGCTGCTGCCGATCATCGAAGCGTTCACCGCTTCGGCTGACATCGCCGTCGAAACTCGCGACATCTCCCTGGCTGGCCGTATCCTCGCGGCTTTCCCGGAGCAACTGGGCGCAGAGAAGCAAGTAGGCGATCACCTGGCGGAACTGGGCCAGCTGGCTACCACCCCTGAAGCCAACATCATCAAGCTGCCGAACATCAGCGCCTCGGTACCGCAGCTCAAGGCCGCGATCAAGGAGCTGCAAGGCAAGGGCTTCAACATCCCTGACTACGCCGACGAGCCGAGCACCGCCGAGGAAAAAGAATCCCGCGCGCGCTACGACCGCATCAAGGGCAGCGCCGTGAACCCGGTTCTGCGCGAAGGCAACTCCGACCGCCGCGCTCCGCTGTCGGTCAAGAACTACGCTCGCAAGCACCCGCACAAGATGGGCGCCTGGGCCGCCGACTCCAAGTCGCACGTTGCCCATATGACCCAGGGCGACTTCTACGGCAGCGAGAAAGCTGCCCTGATCGAGGCTGACGACAGCCTGCGCATCGAACTGGTCGGCAAGGACGGCAGCACCTCGGTACTGAAAGAAAAGACCGCCGTCAAAGCCGCCGAAGTCATCGACTGCGCCACCATGAGCCGCAAGGCCCTGAAAGCCTTCATCGCCGAGCAGATCGCCGATGCCAAGGCCGCTGGCGTACTGCTGTCGGTTCACCTGAAAGCCACCATGATGAAGGTCTCCGACCCGATCATGTTCGGCGTCATCGTCGAAGAGTTCTACAACGACGTGCTGACCAAGCATGCCGCCGAACTGAGCCAGGTCGGCTTCAACGCCAACAACGGCATCGGCGACCTGTATGCCCGCATCAAGGACCTGCCAGCCGACAAGCAGGCCCAGATCGAAGCCGATGTCCAAGCCCTGTACGCCCAGCGTCCAGCCCTGGCCATGGTCAACTCCGACAAGGGCATCACCAACCTGCACGTACCGAGCGACGTCATCGTCGACGCCTCGATGCCAGCCATGATCCGTGACTCGGGCAAGATGTGGAACGCCGCTGGCGAGCTGCAAGATGCCAAGGCGATCATCCCGGACCGCTGCTACGCCGGCATCTACCAGGCGACCATCGAAGACTGCAAGGCCAATGGCGCCTTCGACCCGACCACCATGGGCAGCGTGCCGAACGTTGGCCTGATGGCCCAGAAGGCCGAAGAGTACGGCTCCCACGACAAGACCTTCCAGATCAAGGCCGACGGCGTCGTGCGCGTGGTCGACAGCAAGGGCAAGGTCCTGCTGGAGCAGAACGTCGAAGCCGGTGACATCTTCCGCATGTGCCAGACCAAGGACGCGCCGATCCAGGATTGGGTCAAGCTGGCCGTCAACCGTGCCCGCCTGAGCAACACCCCTGCGGTGTTCTGGCTGGACCCGGCTCGCGCCCACGACGGCGTGATGATCGAGAAGGTGCAGAAGTACCTGAAGGACCACGACACCTCCGGCCTGGACATCCGCATCCTGGCACCGGTCGAGGCCATCAAGTTCTCCCTGGCCCGTATCCGCGAAGGCAAGGACACCATCTCGGTGACCGGCAACGTGCTGCGTGACTACCTGACCGACCTGTTCCCGATCATGGAACTGGGCACCAGCGCCAAGATGCTGTCGATCGTCCCGCTGATGAACGGCGGTGGCCTGTTCGAAACCGGCGCTGGCGGCTCGGCGCCCAAGCACGTCCAGCAGTTGGTCGAAGAGAACTTCCTGCGTTGGGACTCGCTGGGTGAATTCCTGGCCCTGGCCGCTTCCCTGGAGCACCTGGGCAACACCTACGACAACCCACGTGCCAAGGTCCTGGCCAACACCCTGGACGAGGCGACCGGCAAGTTCCTCGATACCAACAAGTCGCCTTCGCGCAAGGTCGGCGGTATCGACAACCGTGGTAGCCACTTCTACCTGACCCTGTACTGGGCCCAGGCCCTGGCTGCCCAGAGCGACGACGCTGCCCTGCAGGCACGCTTCGCCCCACTGGCCAAGACCCTGACCGAGAACGAGGAGACCATCGTCGCCGAGCTCAACGCCGTCCAGGGCAAGCCGGCCGATATCGGTGGCTACTACGCCCCGGATGCCGAGCTGACCGTCAAGGTGATGCGTCCAAGCCAGACCCTGAACAGCGCCATCGCCGCACTGTAAGGTTCGCTTGATGTAACAGCACAAACCCCGGCCACGCACCGGGGTTTGTGCTTTTTGGCAATTAATCGACACCATGCCAGCCTTGGAGGAGCAGCACATGACCTGGCAACCCCACATCACCGTCGCCACCATCGTCGAAGACGAAGGCAAGTTCCTCTTCGTCGAGGAGTTCAAGACCGGCCAACACGTCTTCAACCAACCCGCCGGCCACCTCGAAGCCAACGAATCCCTGACTCAAGCCGCCCTGCGCGAAACCCTCGAGGAAACCGCCTGGGAGGTCGAGCTGACCGGCGTCGTCGGCATCTACCTGTACACCGCTCCAAGCAACGGCGTGACCTATCAGCGTATCTGCTTCGCTGCGCGGCCCCTTCGCCACCATGCCGACCTGGCGTTGGACGCCGATATCGTCCGGGCCGTCTGGCTGACCCGCGAGGAACTGCTGACCGACCCCAACCGCTGGCGCAGCGAACTGGTGCCACGCTGCCTCGACGACTACCTCGCAGGCCCTCTGCACAGCCTCGCACTGCTACGCGACTGACGCGAAGGCGTGGGTTTGATAGAATCGGCGTTTTTCCCCCTTGATACACATCGGTAACCATGACCAGCCCAGCACTCAAAGACCCCGCCAAGACCCGCGTCATCGTCGGCATGTCCGGCGGCGTGGACTCTTCCGTCTCCGCCCTCCTGCTCATGGAGCAGGGCTACCAGGTGGAAGGGCTGTTCATGAAGAACTGGGAAGAGGACGACGGCACCGAATACTGCACCGCCCGTGAAGACCTGGCCGACGCCCAGGCCGTATGCGACCGCATCGGCATCAAGCTGCACACCGCCAACTTCGCCGCCGAATACTGGGACAACGTGTTCGAGCACTTCCTCGAGGAGTACAAGGCCGGCCGTACGCCCAACCCCGATATCCTCTGCAACCGCGAAATCAAGTTCAAGGCGTTTCTCGACTACGCCCTGTCCCTGGGCGCCGACCTGATCGCCACCGGCCACTACGTGCGCCGCCGCGACACGGGCGAGCTCACCGAACTGCTCAAGGGCCTGGACCCGAACAAGGACCAGAGCTATTTCCTGCACGCTGTCGGCGGTAAGGAAATCGCCCGCACGCTGTTCCCGGTAGGCGAGCTGGAAAAGCCCGAGGTGCGCGCCATCGCCGAGAAACACGGCCTGGCCACCGCCAAGAAAAAGGACTCGACCGGCATCTGCTTCATCGGCGAGCGCCGCTTCAGCGACTTCCTCAAGCAGTATCTGCCGGCCCAACCGGGCGACATCGAGACGACCGAAGGTGAAGTGATCGGCCGCCACCACGGCCTGATGTACCACACCATCGGCCAGCGCCAAGGCCTTGGCATCGGCGGCCTCAAGGACGCCGGCGACGAGCCGTGGTACGTGCTGCACAAAGACCTGACTCGCAACGTGCTGGTGGTCGGCCAGGGCAACGAGCATCCATGGCTGTTCTCCCGCGCCCTGCTCGCCTCGGAGATCTTCTGGGTCAACCCGATCGACCTGAGCAGCCCGCGCCAGCTCACCGCCAAGGTGCGCTACCGCCAGAGCGACCAGCAATGCACCCTGGAGCGTACTGCCAATGGCTATCGCGCCGTGTTCGATGAGCCGCAGCGCGCCGTGACACCCGGCCAATCGGTGGTGTTCTATGACGGCGAGGTGTGCCTGGGCGGCGGCGTGATCGAAACCGCCGAGCCGTGGAGCCCGCGCGCATGAGCAACCTGCAGGAGCAGTTGATTGCCCTGGGCGGCGTGTTCCAGGCTGCCGTGCTGGTCGACCGCATCGCCCGCACCGGCCAGGCCAGCGAGGCCAACATCGGCTGCATGCTCGGCAGCCTGCTGGTGCGCGACCCGGAAAACACCCTGCAGGTGTTCGGCGGCGACGACCTCAACCTGCGCGACGGTTATCGCGCCCTGGTCGGCGCCCTCGAGCGCGACCCCAGCAGCCTGCAGCGCGAGCCGCTGCGTTATGCGCTGTCGATGCTCGGCCTCGAGCGCCAGCTGAACAAGCGCGGCGACCTGCTCGACACCATTGGCAACCGCTTGCCGCAGATCCAGTCCCAGGCCGAGCATTTCGGCCTGGTTCACGAAAACGTCATCGCTTCCAGCGGCGCCTTGTACCAGGACACCCTGAGCACCTTGCGCCAGCGCATCCAGGTACACGGCGACATGCGCTTCCTGCAACAGTCCAGCAACGCCTCGAAGATCCGCGCCCTGCTGCTCGCCGGTATCCGTGCTGCACGCCTGTGGCGCCAGCTGGGCGGGCATCGCTGGCAACTGGTGTTCAGCCGGCGCAAGCTGCTCAACGAACTGTACGACATGATGCGTTCGCCTTCCTGAAAGGCAACGCAGCCCCTGTAAGAGCGGGTTTACCCGCGAATGCGATGCCAGACGCACCGCCGCCTTCGCGGGTAAACCCGCTCCGACAGGGCCCGACCTGCTTTTATAGGCCCGACCTTTGGTCAGCCACCCGACTCGGGCGCATTTTTCATGTATGATATGCGCCCTTCCAAAAGCCTGACTGTCCGAGAACACCCCATGCAGCTCTCTTCGCTCACTGCGGTTTCCCCTGTAGACGGCCGTTACGCCGGCAAAACCCAGGCCTTGCGCCCCATTTTCAGCGAATACGGCCTGATCCGTTTCCGCGCCCTGGTCGAAGTGCGCTGGCTCCAGCGTCTGGCCGCCCACCCGCAGATCGGCGAAGTGCCGGCGTTCTCCGCCGAAGCCAATGCCCTGCTGGACACCCTGGCCACCGACTTCAAGCTCGAGCACGCCGAGCGCGTCAAGGAAATCGAGCGCACCACCAACCACGACGTCAAGGCGATCGAATACCTCCTCAAGGAGCAGGCCGCCAAGCTGCCTGAGCTGGCCAAGGTCAGCGAGTTCATCCATTTCGCCTGCACCAGCGAGGACATCAACAACCTGTCCCACGCCTTGATGCTGCGTGCCGGCCGTGACGAAGTGCTGCTGCCGCTGATGCGCCAGATCGCCGACGCCATCCGCGCCCTGGCCCACGCCCATGCCGAGGTGCCGATGCTCTCGCGCACCCACGGCCAGCCGGCTTCGCCGACCACCCTGGGCAAGGAGCTGGCCAACGTCGTCTACCGCCTGGAGCGGCAGATCGCCCAAGTGGCCGCCGTGCCGCTGCTGGGCAAGATCAATGGCGCCGTGGGCAACTACAATGCCCACCTCTCGGCCTACTCGCAGATCGACTGGGAGCAGAATGCCCGCGCCTTCATCGAAGACGAGCTGGGCCTGGTGTTCAACCCCTACACCACCCAGATCGAGCCGCACGACTACATCGCCGAGCTGTTCGACGCCATCGCCCGCTTCAACACCATCCTCATCGACTTCGACCGCGACGTCTGGGGCTACATCTCGCTGGGCTACTTCAAACAGAAGACCGTCGCCGGCGAAATCGGCTCCTCGACCATGCCACACAAGGTCAACCCGATCGACTTCGAGAACTCCGAAGGCAACCTGGGGATCGCCAACGCGCTGTTCCAGCACCTGGCCAGCAAGCTGCCGATCTCGCGCTGGCAGCGTGACCTGACCGACTCCACCGTGCTGCGCAACCTGGGCGTGGGCTTTGCTCACAGCGTCATCGCCTACGAAGCCAGCCTCAAGGGTATCGGCAAGCTGGAAGTCAACGAAGCCCGCATCGCCGCCGATCTGGACGCCTGCTGGGAAGTCCTTGCCGAGCCGATCCAGACCGTCATGCGCCGCTTCAACATCGAGAACCCCTACGAGAAGCTCAAGGAGCTGACCCGTGGCAAGGGCATCACGCCCGAGGCGCTGCTGACCTTCATCGATGGCCTCGACATGCCTGCCGAAGCCAAGGCCGAGCTCAAGCAACTGACCCCCGCCACCTACATCGGTAACGCGGTGGCCCAGGCCAAACGCATCTAAGCTGAGCGTTGCGCTCAACGCCCGGCTTAGCCGGGCGTTTTTATTCCCGCATGAAAATTACGTCTTTTCAATAGGTTGAACATGAATCCTGATACTCCACTGCAGTTGCTCGGCGGCATCTCGGCCCGCGAATTCATGCGCGACTACTGGCAGAAGAAGCCCCTGCTGGTGCGCCAGGCCTTCCCGGACTTCATCAGCCCGATCGACCCCGACGAGCTGGCCGGTCTGGCACTGGAAGAGGAAGTCGAGTCGCGCCTGGTGCTCGAGCATGGCGAGCACCCATGGGAACTGCGCCGCGGCCCGTTCACCGAAGACACCTTCGCCGAGCTGCCGGAACAGGACTGGACCTTGCTGGTGCAGGCTGTCGACCAGTTCGTACCGGAAGTTGCCGAGCTGCTGGAGCATTTCCGCTTCCTGCCGAGCTGGCGCATCGACGACGTGATGATCAGCTTCGCCGCACCAGGTGGCAGCGTCGGTCCGCACTTCGACAACTACGATGTGTTCCTGCTGCAGGGCCACGGCAAGCGCAACTGGAAGATCGGCCAGATGTGCAACAGCGACAGCCCTCTGCTGGAGCACGCCGACCTGCGCATCCTCGCCGAATTCGAACAGAGCGGCGAGTGGACCCTGGAACCAGGTGACATGCTCTACCTGCCCCCGCGCCTGGCCCACTACGGTGTGGCCGAAGACGACTGCCTGACGTATTCGGTCGGCTTCCGTGCGCCGAGCGCCGCCGAAGTGCTGACCCACTTCACCGACTTCCTCAGCCAGTTCCTGCCTGACGAAGAGCGTTACAGCGACGCCGATGCCCAGCCGGTCAGCGACCCGCACCAGATCCAGCACGACGCGCTGGACCGGCTCAAGGCCCTGCTGGCCGAGCACATGGGCGACGAGCGCCTGCTGCTGACCTGGTTCGGCCAGTTCATGACCGAACCGCGCTACCCCGAACAGGTCGCCGGCGAGGAGCTGAGCGAGGAAGAGCTGATCGACAGCCTGCAACAGGGTGCCATCCTGATCCGCAATCCGAGTGCCCGCATGGCCTGGTCGGAAGTCGACGACAACCTGCTGCTGTTCGCCAGCGGCCAAAGCCGTTTGCTGCCAGGTCACCTGCGCGATCTGCTGAAACTGATTTGCGCAGCCGACGCACTGCACATCGAAAACCTTGTAGAGTGGCTGGAAGACGAAGACGGCCTGACGCTGGTCTGCCAGCTGGTCAAACAAGGAAGCCTGGGATTTGCCAATGAATAAGATCAGCGTTCGCCTCGCCGACTGGCACAAGGATCACGCCGATATCCATCGCATCCGCAGCGCGGTATTCGTTGCCGAGCAGCATGTACCGCCAGAGCTGGAGTTCGATGCCGAGGACCCGACCGCCCTGCACTTTCTGGCACTGGAAGGCGACTACCCGATCGGCACCGCCCGCTTGTTGCCCGACGGCACCATCGGTCGGGTTTCGGTCTTGCGCGACTGGCGTGGACTGAAGGTGGGTGATGCACTGATGAACGCGGTGATCCGCGAGGCGCAGAACCGCGACCTGCGCCAGCAGATGCTCAGTGCCCAAGTGCATGCCACGCCGTTCTATGAGCGGCTGGGCTTTCGCGTGGTGAGCGAGGAGTTTCTCGAAGCCGGCATCCCCCACGTAGACATGGTGCGCGATTCCAGAGAATTCGCCTGATCCGCACGGGTCTCATTGCCGGCGAACGGGCTCCTACTGGGGTTGTAGGATCCGATTCGCTGGCAATGAAGCCAGACTGCCACACACATCCCGACCGAAATAAACTGTACATCCATCCAGATAAAACTTGCCTACGCGCCCCCACTTGCGCATCCTATCGCCCATCACCCCGATGAAGCGTTCCTGGCCATGCGGCTGTTCCTCTGCGAAAAACCCTCCCAGGCAAAAGACATCGCCAAGGTCCTCGGCGCCACCCGCAAGGCTGACGGTTGCTGGCAAGGCACCGATGTATGCGTGACCTGGTGCATCGGCCACCTACTCGAAACCGCCCCGCCCGACAGCTACGACGAACGCTACAAACGCTGGACTCTTGCCGACCTGCCGATCATCCCGGAGAAGTGGAAGATGCAGGTCAAGCCCAAGACTGCCAGCCAGTTCAAGGCGGTCAAGCGCCTGCTCGGTGAAGCCCGCGAACTGGTCATCGCCACCGACGCCGATCGTGAAGGCGAGATGATCGCCCGTGAGCTGGTCGAGCACTGCCGCTACCGCGGGCCGATCCAGCGCCTGTGGCTCTCGGCACTGGACGACGCCTCCATCCGCAAGGCCCTGGGCCGCCTGCTACCCGGACAGCAAACCTTCAGTCTCTACCATTCGGCGCTCGGCCGCTCGCGCGCCGACTGGTTGATCGGCATGAACATGAGCCGCCTGTTCACCCTGCTCGGCCGCCAGTCCGGATACCAGGGCGTACTGCCGGTAGGACGGGTCCAGACCCCGACCCTGCGTCTGGTGGTGGACCGTGACCGCAGCATCGCCGACTTCGTGCCGGTGCCGTTCTGGGCCATCGAGGTGCAACTGGAGCACCATGGCCAAACGTTCAATGCCCAGTGGCGTGCGCCGGAAGACGCCTGCGATGACCAAGGGCGGTGTCTGAACCAGGAGTTGGCGCAACAGGCAGCCGCCGCCATGGGCACAGCCGGCACCGCCAAGGTACTCGACGTGGCCACCGAGCGCGTGCGCGAAGCCGCTCCCCTGCCCTTCGACCTCGGCACCTTGCAGGAACTGTGCTCGAAGAAGTTCGGCCTTGGCGCCCAGGAAACCCTCGACATCGCCCAGGCGCTGTACGAGACGCACAAATTGATCACCTATCCACGCAGTGACTGTGGTTACCTGCCTCTCAGCCAGCACGTCGAGGCCCCGGGCATCCTTGCCGCCCTGCTGCGCGCCGATGCCAGCCTCGCCCCGCTGCAAGCCCACCTGGAACCGCAACGTCGGTCGCGGGCCTGGAACGACGCCAAGGTCAGCGCCCACCATGGCATCATCCCAACCGCAGCCGCCAGCGACCCATCGCGCCTGCCGCCCAAGTACAAGGCCGTGTACACCCTGATCCGCGCCCGCTACCTGGCGCAGTTCCTGCCCAATCACGAATACGACCGCACCCAGGCCGAATTCGGCTGCGCTGGCTATGCCTTGCGTGCCGTCGGCAAGCAGATCGTCGAGCCCGGCTGGCGCCGCGCCCTGCCTGAGGCGCTGACGCCGGCCAAGGGCCGCGAAGCAGCGCCTGCCCAGGTGCTGCCAGCGCTGCGCAAAGGAGATGATTGCCTGCTGCGCGGCCTGCAACTCAAGGACATGTGGACGCAACCACCCAAGCCATTCACCGAAGGCGACCTGATCAAGGCGATGAAGAACGTCGCCAAGCTGGTGGACGATCCGCGCTTGAGGCAGAAGCTCAAGGACACTACTGGCATCGGCACCGAGGCGACCCGCGCCAGCATCATTCAAGGCCTGCTCGACCGTGGCTACCTGGTGAAGAACGGCAAGGCGTTGTCCGCCACCCCGGCCGCATTCAGCCTGATCGACGCGGTGCCGCGGGCGATTGCCGACCCTGGCACCACCGCCATCTGGGAACAGGCGCTGGACATGGTGCAGAGCGGTGAGATGACCCTGGAAGAGTTCGTTACCCGTCAATCGGCTTGGATGGGCAAGCTGGTGCAGCGCTGCAGTGGGTTACGCCTGAGCATCAGTGGGCCAGCGGTGGGCAAGGCGCCTGCGTGGAAGAAGAAGCGCGGCGGCAAAGGCAAGGTAGCCCGCGGCGGGAGCAAAACCCCCACGGGCAAGTCTCGACAGGCGCAGCGCAAGACGACTCTCTAGAGTCAGCGCGACATCATCAAGTACATGTCTGTGTGTTTGGACCAACGAACGCCAGAACAGCCAATGTGGTTACTGCTCAAAAATATCTAGCCTTTGGCCATGGATCAGTTCACTGCGGGCAGGCAAGAGCATTAAGGGCGAATCTTCACGGGGAAGCGCAACGCAAAGCATATTTGCCCAGGCTCAGGCTGGCTGACCGCTGCACGCCCTCCATGCAAGTGCATGATGGCGGTCACGATCGCCAATCCCAACCCATTGGAATCGGACAACTGGTGCCGAGAGGCGTCGCCGCGGTAGAAGCGGTCGAATACCTTGTTCAAGACCGCTTCGCTGAGCCCAGGCCCCTGATTTTCGACCTCGATACGACATTCATCTGCCGCGAAAATTGCCCGTAGTTCGATGTGACTTCCCTCATCGGTTTTCTCCGCGAGATACCCCGTACTTTAGTGCGGGGAGGATGTCAACTTCTATAACCAGAATGTGCATGGGCACAGGCCCTCTGTCGTCGACTGATACCGGGGGTCGCCAGCCGCAGCGATGCTGTGGCTAGAAGGGTTGCACTGCGATCGTTTCCATCACTTCCCAGTAATGAGCCTTTCGATCATCGGTTGGGTGATCACCCCGAATATACTGGGATCGCCATAGGCCCGGGCTGAAAGCATCGTCCCATGAACGGTAGCCATGAAGGTTTCTGCCTCGCTGCGAGCATCGCTCGGCAGGACCAGGCGACCTTGCTCAGCCCCTCGTTCGAATACGGAAACCAACCAGGCAGACAACATCTGGAAATGCGCCCTGACCTCCACCACGATTTCTTCAGGCAATACCGGAATCTGGGTGGCTAGCAATGCACACACACAATAGCCCTTGGTTGCATCTCCAATGCACTCCAGCCAGTAACCAATGTACGCCCGGAGTTGCTCGGCAGGATCAGGGATCGCACGGTCGAGGTGTTCGAGACCCGCCTGCGCCTCTTGCCGGTACTGGCTGACGAGGGTACGAACCAGGTCCACCTTGGTCGGAAAGTGGTGATGGATGCTGGCTTTACGGATGCCGACAAACGCGGAGATATCCGCGTAACTGAACCCGCTATAACCGCCGGCGATGACCAAGGCACGGGTACAGTCGAGGATTTCGAAATAGGTCTTGGAATGCGTAATCATGACGCCACCCTACCTTCTGGTAGGGTGGCCGTCAACACGGTTCGAGGCGTGGCGTTTCGCCACCTGCTGTTCGATGGGTGCTTGAGCGCTGCGCGGCGCGATGCTCCCCGGCGTACAGGAATGAACGCCAAACGTACATAAATGGCAGTCCCGGTACCACCGTGTGCATCACACACTGGGCGTGTTCCCCACTGCTGGCTGAATCGCTGCGAGGCACTCAACCAGGACGCTGGGTTTGCAGACTCCAGAGAAGGCCCTTTTCATGTCAAGCATCCATGCTCTCCCTATCGAAGGACGTCGTTGGTCGATGTTCGTCATTCTGCTGGTCGGGGCGTTCCTGCCGCCCTTGGACTTCTTCATCGTCAATGTCGCATTGCCCTCGATCCAGCAAGACCTGAACACCGCCTCTTCGGCTGAGCAACTGGTCATTTCCTCATATGCCGGACTGTATGCCGTGACCCTGATCACCGGAGGACGCCTGGGTGATCTCTATGGACGCGGGCGGATGTTCTTCCTCGGCCTGATCGGCTTCGCTACGGCGTCGCTGATCTGCGGACTCGCCGAGTCACCCTGGGTACTGGTCGCCGGACGCGCCCTTCAGGGCATAACGGCGGCAATCATGGCCCCACAGGCCCTGGCATCGGTGCAGGCGATCTTCCCGGAGGCGGAAAAGCCGCTGGCACTGAGTATCTATGGCGCGGTCTTCGGGCTGGCCTCGGTGGTCGGCCAGGCCCTGGGAGGCGTGTTGATATCACTCGATGTCTTGGGCTTGGGTTGGCGGGCGATTTTCCTGGTCAACCTGCCCATTGCGCTGCTGGTCATTTTATTCGGCGTGCCCTTGCTCAGCGAAACCCGTGCACGTCAGGCAAGCAAGCTGGACCTGATAGGCATGCTGTTGTCGGTTTTGACGTTGAGCGCTCTCATCGTACCCTTGATCGAAGGCCGTGAAGCGGGCTGGCCCTTGTGGTCCTGGCTGACTTTGCTGGCGGCTCCGGTGCTAGGCTGGTTGCTCTGGCGCCATCAAACGCGCCTGTTCCTTGCCGGCGGTAACCCGCTGCTCAACCCGCTGGCATTGCAGGCTCCAGGCTTGGGCCGTGCGCTGTTGGTCGCTTTGTCATTCTACGCGATCGGCGTGTTCTTCCTGCTGTTGTCGATCTATCTGCAGGGCGCATTACATGTCAGTGCCCTCAGCGCTGGCCTGACGTTCCTGCCATTCGGCATGGGTTTCCTTCTGGGGCCGCTCTCGACAGCTCGATTCAGACGGGTGCTCGGCATCTATCTCAACGCTTTCGGAATGGGACTTGAGGTCGTGGGCCTGTTGGCCTTGATCTGGCTAGTGGTGATGACACCGATTTCTGCCTCTGCACCTCCCATGCTGCTTGCCCTACCCCTGTTCCTGATCGGCTTTGGACAAGGACTGGCGCTGCCGACCTTGATGAGCATGATCACCAGCCGGGTAGCCCCCGCACTGTCGGGCATGATTGCCGGCATCGCCAGCTCGACGCTACAAGTCAGCACCGCATTGAGCGTCGCGGTGATCGGTGGAGTGTTTTACACGCTCGTCGGCCCCAATGGCGACGAAGCGGCCATCGGACATGCCTTCATCGTCGCCCTTCTGTGCATCGCCGGCTGCCTTGCCGCCGGCGCCGGGCTGAGTTTCTCGCTGGCCCGCCAGTCCATCGGTCGCTAAACGCATGTCCGGCGATCTGCCTACTACAAGCATGACCCAGCACTCGAGCCTCTGCTGGAAAGCAACTTGACGCCTCGGATGCGGACCCTGTGCAAGGTCCTGGGAGCGCCTTGCTCCGGATGATCCGGAGCAAGGGTATCCGGTGAAAGAATTGCGCTAAGCGCCCCTTTCACTCAGATCGTCGGCCACCGTCGCCAGCACTGACCAATCCTGGCTGCCAAGCCCTCTCTCCAGCGCAGCCGCCATTCGGCGACGCACCGCGCTAGCAGCCGGAAGAGAAAGCCCCTGGGCCTGACCGGCAGCCAACGCGAGGTCGACGTCCTTGAGGCCGAGGGAAAGCTTGAAGCCGGGCTCGTAGCGACCGTTGACTATATTGAGTCCGTAACGCTGATAGCTCGGGCAGGCAAACAGGGTCTGGGTGACCACCTCGATGAATGCCTGCGCGCTCAGGCCGTGACGCTCGGTAAGATGACTGGCTTCGGCCAGGGCCTCGATGGCCTGACTGATCATCATGTTGCCCGCGACCTTGGCAATGCAGGCCTGCACCGGCCGGTCACCCAGCCGCCAGGTATGTTTGCCGAGCACATCGAGCACCGGCTGCACCCGCTCGATGGCTGCTGGATCGCCAGCAGCCAAGATATTCAGTTCGCCCCTGGCGGCCACTGCAGGGATACCGAAAACCGGGGCTGCGACCAGACCGAGCCCGAACGCCTCATGTTGGCTCGCCAACTGCTCGATGAGCGCAGGCGAAAGCGTCGACATCACGATATGAATGCAGCCCTTGGCCGCGCCCTGCAAGACTCCCGGAGCCAGCAAGACCTCTTTCACTGCTTGATCGTCGGCCAGCATGCTGATGACCACAGGTGCCTGCAACGCTGCAGACGCCGACGGCAATACACCAACGTCTCCCAATCCAGATAGCGACCCGGCGCTGCGGTTCCAGACGCCCACTCGATAACCCGCCCGTAACAGCAACGGGATCATCGCCTGCGCCATGCTACCAACTCCCACGAAACCAATGTCCATGCCAGCTCTCCTCGCCCGCAATACAGGCCTGTAGTCGTCACTGTGCCGTTGCAAGGGTTGCGACGGGACTGCCATTGCTGCATCTTCGCCGTTCATCTTTGTGCGAGGTACGTCATGGACTGGAACGACTTGCGCGTCTTCCTGGCAATTGTCCGCACCGGCTCCCTCGGCGCTGCCGCGAAACAACTGGGGGTGAGCCATCCCACCGTGGGGCGGCGGCTCAATGCGCTGGAGCAGGCCAGCGGACAGGTGTTCTTTCGTCGTGTCGGACAAGCGCTGGTCTTGACCGACAGCGGTGACAAGATCCTGCGCCTGGCGCAAGAAATGGAACAAAACGCGCTGGCCATCGAGCGACACATTGCCGGTGACAGCGACCAACCTGAAGGGCTGCTGCGCATCTCCTCGGCAGACTGGTTCGCCGGCTACGTGCTATCCCCCGTGCTCGGGGAACTAAACCGGCGTTATCCCTTGATCGTCCCGGAAGTGATCCCGGGCCATCGATTGTTCGACCTCTCACGTCGCGATGCCGACATCGCCTTTCGCATCGTTCCGTTCACTGAACCGGACATCGTGCAACGCCGCTTGATGACGATGAACTATGGCCTCTACAGCGCCGCCGATCTGCCACTTACTGCGTCGAACGAGGGTGATGGCCTGGGACTGATCACGATGAACACCGCCCAGGCCCATTATCCCGACGTACGCTGGTTGCAGGAGCTGTTCCCCCGCGCCAAGACCGTATTCACCAGCAGCAGCCGGACGGTCCAAGCACAAATGTGCGGCATGGGGCTGGGGGTGGCGGTGTTACCCCGCCCACTGGGCGACAAGCTGCCCTATTTGCGGCTGCAGGACATCGGTGGCCAGCCACCTGGGCGCGATATCTGGATGGGCTACCACCACGACATGCGCCAGATGGATCGGCTTCGCGCCCTGGCCGATCTCGCCGTCGACATGCTGGGCCCTTGATCTGACCAATCTTGACGCAAATGTAATCGGCCGGTCATCTTCGAGTGCCAGGACGGAACTTAGCATCAAGGGACTTCAAACAGAGGAAATGTCCCGATGAAAATGAAGAACGTCCTGTCCAGCTCGTTCGGAATCTGCATGGCGGCTGCCACGCTCCTCGCCAGTGCGGCAGATATGCCGGTGATCAAACCACTGCGGGGGGGTGGTTGAAGATTTCAGCAACAACACCTTGAGCTTCACCACCCGCTCCGGCATGCACCAAAGCATCGCAATGAGCGACAAGACCGGTGTGGTCAGCGCTTCACACGCCGACCTTGCCTCGATCAAGACCGACAGCTTCGTAGGGTCGGCTGCTATCCCCCAGGCCAACGGCACCCTTAAAGCACTGGAAGTCACGGTCTTCGATGCCCGACTCAAGGGAAGCGGCGAGGGTCACTATGGCTGGCAGAATGCCGACGGAAGTACCGGCACCATGACCAACGGTACGGTGGGTAAGCTCTCCAGCGCTAATGGCCGCACCTTGAGCGTCAAGTACAAGGGCGGCACCAAAGAGCTTGTGGTACCTGACGACGTACCGATCGCGTTCATCGAACCAGGCTCGACCCAGGAGCTGGTCAAAGGCGCCAAGGTCGTGGTGTTTCCTGCCGAAGACGGCAAGACCGCCCGCGGTGTCGCCGTCGGTAAGAACGGCTTCCAGCCACCGATGTAAGCCTGCAGACGGCCTGATGCGTGGTCACCCTGACCACGCGTGGGTCTGTCGATTCAGACCATCGCGCAAGGTGGCAGCATGAAACAAATCCGTATCCACCCCTGGCCCGTCCGCTTGATGCATTGGCTCAACGCTCAGTGCATGGTGTGCATGTTCATGAGCGGCTGGGCCATCTATAACGCCTCGCCGTTGCTCGAGTTCAGGTTTCCTGTCGAGCTGACGGTGGGTGGCTGGCTGGCTCCCTCGCCTGGCACTTCGCATTCATGTGGGTGCTGGTCATCAATGGCTTGCTCTACCTGATCCACGGCCTGGCCAGCCGGCATTTCCAGCGCGACCTGCTGCCCGTGACGGCCTGCTCCGTGGGGCGGGATTTGCGGGCGGCATTGCGCTTTGAACTCAAGCACGAGCACGGCGTGTACAACGCGTTGCAGCGCCTGATGTATTGGCTGGTGCTGGCGGCGGGTGTGCTGATCGCGGCATCGGGCTTGGCGATCTGGAAGCCGGTCCAGCTTCAGATGCTGGTTGCACTGCTGGGCGGCTACGACACTGCACGCTACGTGCACTTCACCGCGATGGCGGCCATCGGTGCGTTTGTCGTTGTGCACGTTGCGATGGTGTTGTTGGTCCCGAAAACCTTTCTGCCGATGATCACTGGTGGCAAGCGTGAGGACACGAGAGGAGAAAACCGAACATGAACCTGCCGAAGCGACGCCCAACGGCGCGCATTGAGCTTGAGCCGGCCCAGCGCTGGCAACTTGAAAGCCTCCAGCGCCGACAGTTCTTGCGTGGCAGCCTGACGGTCGGCGCATGCCGGGTTCGTTGGTTTCAAATGTGCCGACCGCTACTATTCAAGCCTCGACATGGCCAGCGCCCTGCACCCACAGACATTGTTGGCCCTGGACTACGGTGAAGTCGCCTTGCCGCCGGAATACGGCTATCCGTTGCGGGTCAGAGTACCGACCAAACTGGGGTTCAAGAATCCCAAGCATATCGTCGAGATCTTCGTCAGCAACGATAATCCCGGCGGGTATTGGGAGGACCAGGGCTACAACTGGTTCAGTGGTATCTGAAGCCTAGCGCGGCTCGGACCAGGCCAGCTCTTCCCCGGCAATGGCTAACCAGTCGTTCAGCGGTGCCAGCAAGTGCAGTTCGAAGCCTCTGGAGCGGAAAGCCCACTTGCCCTCACGGCGTTCAAACCTGTCGTGATACAGCCCGCTGACTTGGATAGGGCCTTTGTCGATGTCGTAGAACAGGCAATCTGCAGCGACGGTAGCCGATGCACTATCCCCCTCAATCTCGATCAAAGGGTTGGCCATCCAGTGGTGCATGTGCGGCATCTGCCGCCAGCTGTTCTCGGCCATCTGCAGAATTTCGTCGCGACTCGTCGCGCTGCCGAATCCCGGCAGGTCCAGCGTCGACTCGGCGTGCCAGATGCCCTGAAGAAGCTTCCTGTCGATGCGGTCGAATGCGTGTGCGTAGGTGGCGATGAGCGTCTCGATCGCGATGCGACTTTCCAATGCATCCAATCGGGCGGTGAGGGCTTCGATGTCCATGCAGTACTCCAGAAAGGTAGAATTTGCAGTGCAGAACGAAACAGCCCTGTATGGGGCTGCTCCGGTGCCGAAGAATTATTCAGATCTGCGACAGACCGCCGTCCACCATCAATTCCACGCCATTGACATACCTGGCATCGGCGCAAGCCAGGAAAAGCGCGGAACTTGCGACTTCTTCAGGCTGGGCCATGTACCCCAGCGGCGTGATCTGTTCGACGTGCTGGCGCAATGCAGCAATTTCCTTGTCACTGAGCTTCAGGCTGTTGTCCATCAGTGGAGTGCGGGTGAACCCTGGGCTCAATACATTCGCTCGAATCCTGCGGTGTCTGAGTTCATTCGCCCAGGTGCGAGCAAAGGAGCGGACCGCGGCCTTGGACGCGTTGTAGAGGCTCAGTCCTTCCATGCCGTTGCTGGAGCAGATCGAAGCCGTCAAGACAATCGAAGCGCCGTCCTTCAACAACGGCAACAGCGTCTGTACGCTGAAGAAAACGCCTTTGACGTTGATGTCAAACATGCTGTAGTACGCGGCCTCGCTGGTCTCGCCTAGTGGATTCTTCTCGCAGATTCCCGCGTTGGCGAACACCACGTCCAACTGATCGTCCTGGCCTTCGATCGTTGCCTTGAGCCGATCCAGATCGGCTTGACGCGAGACATCCGATTGGACTGCAACGGACTTGCTCCCCAGCCTGTCGACCGCCGCCTGCAAGGTGTCAGCAGACCGTCCGGTGATGTACACACGCTTGGCCCCCTCGGCTATAAGTCCCTGAGCGATCGCAAATCCGATGCCGGTGGACCCACCCGTCACGACGGCAACCTGATCGATGAATTTAGCGGACATATCTGACTCCTCGGCCCATGATGCAATGAAGTTCGGAACAACCTTGGGCACAGTGTGATAAGTATCAGACGGTGGCGGTACTTCCAGACATGCACATTGGCTGTACAGTTTTGTGTGAGCTGCTCGAGAACCAGGAGACCGATAGCAGTATGATCCGGTTAGCCGAAGTCCGTGATCAGCCAGATATCAGAGACTGCGCCGAACAGGCCTACGTCCAGGGTTTGATCGTGCTCTACGCCCAGGAGGGGCATGTACTGCTGGAGAGCGTGGCAGTCCTGCCTACCAATGAGAAGATGACCGCCAACCTCGCGATCTATCCGAGTCTCGGTTACGTCAGAGCCGCTAACCGGCTGGAAGAGGGATTCAAACGTGTTTACTTCGAGAAGCGGCTGAGCTGAGAACGAAAAAAGGGCCTTTCGGCCCTTTTTTCAATGATGCACAGACTCCCAAGGAAATCTTTACATCTATATTTGGAGCGGGAAACGAGACTCGAACTCGCGACCCCGACCTTGGCAAGGTCGTGCTCTACCAACTGAGCTATTCCCGCGTCGTGATGGGTGCCATTCTAGCGATCTGGAAAACCGCGTCAACCCCTTGATTCAAAAAAACTTTATTTCTGCCCCGAACCTTCGCGCAGATGCGGCCAGGCGGCTAGCAGGTAGTGGAACATCGACCACAGGGTCAGCGCGGCTGCCACCAAAAGCAGGCCATAGCCAAGCACCACCCAGAAGGTCAGCAGCGGCGGGTTGCCCAGCAGAATCACCAGTGCCAGCATCTGCGCCGCGGTCTTCCATTTGCCCAGGCTCGACACGGCCACATGCGCCCTCGCCCCCAGTTCGGCCATCCATTCGCGCAAGGCCGAGACCACAATCTCACGACCGATGATCACCGCCGCCGGCAAAGTGAGCCAGAAATTGGCGTGTACCTGCACCAGCAGCACCAGGGCGACAGCCACCATCAGCTTGTCGGCTACCGGGTCGAGAAACGCGCCGAACGGCGTGCTCTGCTGCAGCCGGCGCGCCAGGTAGCCGTCCAGCCAGTCGGTGGCGGCGGCGATGGCGAACACGGTACTGGCGGCCAGGTAGCTCCAGTGGTACGGCATGTAAAACAGCAGGATGAAGATCGGAATGAGCAGGACGCGTAGTACGGTGAGCAGGTTTGGAATATTCATCGGCACGACTGGCTGCAGGTTGAACCCGGCATTCTACTCGCTATGCAGGCTGGCATAAATCGACTCGGCAAGCTTTTTACTGATGCCCGGCGCCTTGGCGATCTCATCGATACTGGCGCGGCTGAGCTCCTGCAGACCGCCGAAATGCTTGAGCAGGTCGCGGCGGCGCTTGGGGCCGACCCCCGCCACGTCCTCCAGGCTCGACACACGCCGGGCCTTGCCGCGGCGGGCACGGTGGCCGGTGATGGCGAAGCGGTGGGCCTCGTCGCGGATCTGCTGAATCAGGTGCAGTGCCGGGTTGTCGCCCTTGAGGGTGAACTCGTGGGTCACATCGTTCAGGTACAGGGTCTCGAAGCCGGCCTTGCGCGTCACCCCTTTGGCCACCCCGAGCAGGGTCAAGTCGTTGAAGGCCAGCTCCTGCATCACCTCGCGCGCCATGTTCAACTGGCCCTTGCCGCCATCCACCAGCAGCACGTCGGGTAGCTTGCCTTCGCCCTCCTTGATCCGTCCGTAGCGACGGGTCAGCGCCTGGTGCATGGCAGCGTAGTCATCACCCGCGGTGACGCCTTCGATATTGAAGCGCCGGTAATCCGACTTGATCGGTCCCTCGGGCCCGAACACCACGCAGCTGGCGACGGTGGCTTCACCGCTGGAGTGGCTGATGTCATAGCACTCCAGGCGTTGCGGCACTTCGTCCAGGCCCAGCACCTCGGCCAGGGCCTCGAAGCGCGCGGCCATGTGCTGGCGGTTGGCCAGACGCGCGTTGAGCGCCTGCTCGGCGTTGGTCACCGCCAACTGTTGCCAGCGAGCACGGGTACCGCGCACCCGATGGCTGATCTGCAGCTCGCGGCCGCTGAGGGTCTGCAGCGCTTCGCAGAGTGCCGCAAAATCCTCGTGCACGACGTTGACGATCAACTCGCTTGGCAGCTCACGTTCGACATTGCCCAGATAGTACTGGGAGAGAAACGCGGCCATGACCTCGCTCACTTCTTCCTCGATGCCCACCTGCGGGAAGAAGTTCTTGCTGCCCAACACCCGGCCGCCACGCACGCTGATCAGGTGCACGCAGGCACCGCCCGGGTTGACGAAGGCAGCGACGACATCGACGTCGCCAGAGCCGCCTTCCATGTACTGCTGGTCCTGCACCCGACGCAGCAGGGCGATCTGGTCACGTAGCTCGGCGGCCTTCTCGAAGTTCAAGGCCATGGCGGCCTTTTCCATCTCGGCATTGAGCTCGTTGCCCAGTTGCTGGCTACGGCCTTCGAGGAACATCACCGAGTGGCGCACGTCTTCGGCATATTCCTCAGCCGAGACCAGGCCGGTGCAAGGCCCCTTGCAGCGCTTTATTTGGTACTGCAGGCACGGGCGGGTGCGGTTGGCGTAGTAGCTGTCTTCGCACTGGCGCACCGAGAAGGCCTTCTGCAGCAGGCTCAGGCTTTCACGAATGGCACCCGCG
Organism: Pseudomonas sp. HD6422; assembly: GCF_025377065.1. Lineage (NCBI taxonomy): Bacteria > Pseudomonadati > Pseudomonadota > Gammaproteobacteria > Pseudomonadales > Pseudomonadaceae > Pseudomonas > Pseudomonas sp. HD6422. The sequence goes on from NZ_JAHWIW010000025.1 coordinate 43,986, forward strand.
CTCGGATAGGGACCGAAATAACGACCCTTGGCTTTCTTCGCGCCACGGTGGATGCCAAGCCGAGGAAATTGGCCATCGGACAGAAATACATACGGATAGGATTTGTCGTCACGCAACAGGATGTTGTAGGGCGGACGCCATTCCTTGATCAGCGTCTGCTCGAGCAGCAGCGCTTCGGTCTCGTTACCAGTGATAGTGGTCTCGACCTGGGCGATGCGAGCGACCAGGGCGGCGGTCTTGGGCGCCAGCCCCGCTTTGCGGAAGTAGCTGGCCAGGCGCTTTTTGAGGTTTTTGGCTTTGCCCACGTAGAGCAGGCGCGCCTGGGCATCGAACATCCGGTAGACGCCCGGACGGCCGCTGCAGGTCGCCAGGAAGGCACTGGCATCGAAAGCTTGGGACATGAATTAGAGGCTTGCGTCGACCATACCGTGGCGAACGGCCAGCAACGTCAGCTCGACATCGCTGGTAACCGAGAGTTTTTCGAAGATCCGATAACGGTAAGTATTGACGGTCTTGGGCGACAGACACAACTTGTCTGAGATGATCTGCACTTTCTGACAGCCGACGATCATCAGGGCAATCTGGATTTCCCTCTCAGAGAGTGCGTCGAATGGCGAACCCTGTGGCTGGAACGACTTGAGCGCCAACTGCTGGGCGATCTGCGGGCTGATGTAACGCTGACCGGCGAAGGCCAGGCGGATGGCCTGCACCATTTCGTCGAGCCCCGCGCCTTTGGTCAGGTAACCGGCCGCGCCGGCCTGCAACAGGCGCGTGGGAAATGGGTCTTCCTCGCAGACGGTCACTGCCACCACCTTGATGTCGGGGTGGCTGCGCAGCAGTTTGCGAGTCGCCTCGAGGCCGCCGATCCCAGGCATCTTGACGTCCATCAGCACGACATCCGGCTTGAGTTCGCGGGCCAGCTTGAGCGCAGACTCGCCCGAGTCCCCCTCGCCGACCACGTGCAGGCCATCGATGTCGGCCAGCATGCGCGTAATACCGGTTCGTACCAGATCGTGATCGTCGACCACTAGGACCCTAATCAAGCAAACACCTCGTCAACAGGGCGATTGGATCCCGTCACCTTAACAAAAAATTTCAGGATCGGCCTAGCGTATTAGCCCGTTCAGAAGCGTCTCACATCAAAGTTGCTGAAAGCCCTATGCTTGAGGGCTCTCGTCCTCGCCAGCGAGGCGTCCGGACAAGTGCAGCAATGCCGCCTGGTCAGCCACCGGCAACTGGCGAAACGCGCCCAGCAACCCGACCTCCGCTGTGGTCAGGTTGTCAAGCGGTACCGGGGTACGGGCGCCACTGAGGACGTAGAGGGCATCCACGCCGCGGTTGGCCAGTGCCGCCAGGTAGTCGAGCCGCGGGGTCCGCTCGCCGCTTTCGTACTTGCCCTGGGCGTTGGGTTCGACGCCGCCGATATCGCCAAATACCCGCTGGGTCATCCCCAGGCGCTCACGCTCTTCTCTCAGGCGTGAACCGAGTCCCTTCATAGCCAACCTCTCCCTTGCCTGCTTGTCGTCCAAATGGCCCGTTCTCCGACGGACCGATGATGGCCACTATGCCCACCAAGGCTTTGCCGCGCAAGCCACTATTACGCCACCATTCTAGACAAGCGCCCGTTGCATGCGCACGAAACAGGCATCGGCGCCCATTTCGACGAAGCCATGACGGTGATACAAACGCCGGGCCGGGTTGCTGGCGAACACCATCAGGCGAACCAGGGGCAGGCGCCGCTGAACCGCCCAACCGGCCAACTGCTCCAGCACCCAACCACCGACGCCACGCCCACGGTACTCGGGAAGCAAGTGCAGTTCGCGGATGAACAATGCCTGACGGTCCTGGCTGAGGCTGCAATAGCCCAACACGGTGTCGCCATCGGTTACCAGCCACTGCTCACGCCAGCCCCAGGCCTCGTCGAAGGCCTCCTCGATCCACAGCAGGTCGAACTCGCGGTAATAAGGCAGCATGGCCCGTCGCGTGAGGTCTCGGGCAAAGGTCCGGTGGCTCAGGTCGGCGGGAATCAGGGCCAGAGACATCGCCGGCGCTGCCCCGCCCTGCTCTGCTGCCTGGTAGACAGGTTTACAACGGATCATCGGTATTCGTGCTCCTGACCGTCTGTCTTGAGATTAGGCAATTCATTGATCGAGGTCAGGTCGCTACAGGGTTTTGTTTCTAAGCTCAAGACCCTCGGCACCTTCGCCACCTGCCATTCGGAGCCATCATGGCAACCCCGTCACTGGCCAGCCAGCACCCACTGGCCCAACGCGCTCGCGGCCCGCAACTTTCGCACAAACCCGGGCGCGCCACGCTGGTCATGTTCTTCGGCCTGCTCCTGGCCGGCATCGCCTACACCGCCTGGAGCCTCAAGCAGGATGTCAGCGCCAGCGGCACGGTGGTCACCACCGTTACCCCCTTCCTGTTGCTCGGCCTGGCCTTGTTGATCGCCTTGGGCTTCGAGTTCGTCAACGGTTTCCACGACACCGCCAACGCCGTCGCCACGGTAATCTATACCCACTCGCTGCCAGCGCCCGTCGCCGTGATGTGGTCGGGACTGTGCAATTTCCTTGGTGTACTGCTTTCCAGCGGCGCGGTGGCCTTCGGCATCATCGCGCTGCTACCGGTCGAGCTGCTTCTGAAGGTAGGGTCTTCGGCCGGTTTTGCCATGGTCTTCGCTCTGCTGCTGGCGGCCATCATCTGGAATCTCGGCACCTGGTGGCTGGGCCTGCCGGCCTCATCCTCGCATACGCTGATCGGCTCGATCATCGGCGTGGGGGTGGCCAATGCCTTGATGCACGGACGCGAGGGCACCAGCGGGGTGGACTGGAGCCAGGCCAGCAAGGTCGGCTACGCGCTGCTGCTCTCGCCGCTGGTCGGTTTCGTCTGCGCGGCGCTGCTGCTATTGGCCTTGCGCGCACTGGTCAAGCGCAAGGCACTGTACCAGGCCCCCGAAGGTCGTACCCCCCCTCCCTGGTGGATCCGCGCCGTGCTGATCCTGACCTGCACAGGGGTATCGTTCGCCCATGGCTCCAACGATGGCCAGAAAGGCACGGGATTGATCATGCTGATCCTGGTCGGCACCTTGCCGATGGCCTACGCACTGAACAAGACCATGCCCAACGAGCAGGCATTGCAGTTTTCCGCGGTCGCCGAGCAGACTCGCCAGGCGTTGCTGCGTACCGATCCGCGAATGCCGCCGGCGGACGTGCGCCAGACGCTGACCGCGTTCATCTCCTCCCCCAAGGCCACCTCTCACCTGCTGCCCGCGCTGGCCGAACTGACCGGCGAGATCGGCACCCAGGTCGAGGGTTATGGCTCGCTCAAGGCAGTGCCCGCCGAAGCCATGGCCAACGTGCGCAATGACATGTACCTGGCCAGTGAAACCATTCGCCTGATCGAGAAGAACAGATTGATGGTGTTCGATGCCGACACTCGCAACCATGTGCAATCGCTCAAGACCCAACTCGACGATGCCACTCGATACATCCCACTGTGGGTCAAGGTAGCGGTGGCCATCGCCCTGGGCTTGGGTACGATGGTCGGCTGGCGCCGCATCGTGGTGACGGTGGGCGAAAAGATCGGCAAGACCCACCTGAGCTATGCCCAAGGCGCCTCGGCGGAAGTCGTGGCGATGTGCACCATCGGTGCGGCGGACATGTTCGGACTACCGGTCTCGACGACCCACGTGCTGAGTTCCGGCGTAGCGGGCACCATGGTGGCCAATGGCTCGGGCGTTCAGCGACGGACGTTGATCAACCTGCTGCTGGCCTGGGTACTGACCTTGCCTGCGGCCATGTTGCTGGCAGGTAGCCTGTACTGGCTGCTGAGCCACGCATTTTGAACCAATTTGCAACTCGTATTTTTACCAGTAGACACCCCCTCTTTTCATCACTAGCGTGACGCCGAAGTTCGCAGGCAAGCGAGCGGCAGAAAGGGGGAACGGATGCTCAACCAAATTCACCTCACCATCGACAGTCGCAAAGGCATGCAACCCGGGCGACTCGAAGTCCGCCGACAGGTCTGGTGGCACGACGGCTTTCATATAGAAGCGGAAGGCATGGGCTACTGGATGCGTCTGACCGGCCAACAAGGCCCCGAGCCTGGCTTCTACATTCTCGAAAGCGATGACGCCTGGGACGGCCGCGTACAGGTGGAGTTCGGCCTTCACGACCAACAATCAGTGCCCATAGAGGAAGGCGACTTCCTCCTGACCAACATCAACTACCGCTTTCATTGGCTGGCCGGCGAGTTCAGTTTCCGCTGCACCCGCAACGCGCAATCAGTGACCGTGAACTGCCTCGGTTTCGAGACCGACGAAACCGCTTGAGCCCATCAGCGTCGTGGGCCGGACCTGCCTGCAGGTCCGCGCCCCCGCGCTATCAGCCAGGGATCTTCAGACCCCGTTGCACCGCGGGCCGCTCCAGGAAGTTGGTCAGCACCCGCTGGACTTCCTGGAACTCATCGAAACCCACCAGGTCGCGAGCGTCGTAGCGATCCACCAGGTTGCGCACCCAAGGGAAGATGGCGATATCGGCGATGCTGTACTCGTCGACCATCCATTGCCGTCCGCGCAGGTGGCGATCCAGCACGCCGAGCAGCCGCTTGGACTCATTGACGTAGCGGTCACGCGGACGCTTGTCTTCATAGTCCTTGCCAGCGAAGAAATGGAAAAAGCCCACCTGGCCGAACATCGGCCCGATGCCGCCCATCTGGAACATCAGCCATTGCAGGGTCTGATAGCGGGTAGCTGGGTCCTGGCTAAGCAGTTGCCCGGTTTTCTCGGCCAGGTACTGAAGGATGGCACCTGACTCGAACAACGGCAGCGGCTTGCCGCCCGGCCCGGCTGGATCGAGGATCGCCGGGATCTTGTTGTTGACACTGAGCGAGATGAATTCCGGGCTTAGCTGGTCGTTGCTGTCGAAGCTGACCTTGTGCACCTCGTAGGCCAGGCCAATCTCCTCCAGCATGATCGAAACCTTGACGCCATTGGGAGTGGCCAGCGAATACAACTGCAGGCGCTCAGGGTGCTGCGCCGGCCATTTGTGGGTAATCGGGAACGCGCGAAGATCGTTCATGGGCTCGCCTTGTCAGTGAGTGAAACGTAACTTTAAGGACAACCGCGCATCCTGACCATCACTGCAAGCCGAGCCCTGACCCGACAGGAGGGCGGGAAACGCCCTCCATACAATGGCGATCCATCAGGCTGGCTGGACAACCCCTTTGCCAACACGCTGGGTCATCGAGACCAGTAGGATGAACAGGGTCACACCCGCCGTCATCAGAGTTTCGTAGCGGTAGGCATCGCTGAACAACATGTAACCGAGCACCATCACGATGGTGCCGATCACCGCCCAGGTCAGCCACGGGAACAACCACATTTTCAGCTCCAGTGCCTGCCCTTCGCGCTCGGCCCTAGCACGCATGCGCAGTTGCGAAACAGCGATCACCAGGTACACCAGCAAGGCGATGGCGCCGGTGGTCGATAGCAGGAAGCCGAACACCTTACCCGGCAGCACATAGTTGACGAAGCAACCGACGAAGCCGGCCAGGGTGGAGAGCACCACGGCCACGGTCGGCACGCCCGCCCCGGAAATGCGCTTGGTCATGCTCAGCGCCTGGCCCCGGGCACCGAGTGAGTAAAGCATGCGCGATGCGGTATACAGCCCCGAGTTCATGCAACTGGTCACCGCCACCAGCACCACCAGGTCGACCAGCAGCTTGGCGCCCGGCACGTTGAGCACTTCCAGCACGCGCTGGAACGAGCCTACCGCCTTCAGGCCAGGGTCATTCCAAGCCACCAGCGATACCACCAGGAAGATCGACGCCAGGTAGAAAATGGCGATGCGGTACACCACCAGGTTGGTGGCGCGGCGGATCTTGTCCTTGGGGTTGGCGGTCTCGTCCGCGGCAATGGTGACGATCTCGGCGCCGAAGAACGAGAAGATAGTGATCAATACGCCACCGAGCACCGTGCCGAAGCCATTGGGCATGAAGCCGCCGCTGTCCCACAGGCGGCTGACCCCGGACACTTCGGCCAGCGGCCAGAAGCCGAACACGGCCAGGCTGCAGACGACGATGAAGGCCAGGATGGCGATGACCTTGACCAGGGCGAACCAGTACTCGAACGCACCGAAGTTCTTGACGCTGACCAGGTTGGTGCCCGACAGCACGACCATGATCAGGAAGGCGAACAGCCAGGACGGCACCGCCGGGAAGTAGGCATGCAGGATATCGGCGCCGGCGATGGCTTCGACCGGGATGATCAATACCCAGAACCACCAGTACAACCACCCGATGGTAAAGCCTGCCCAAGGGCCGATGGCCTCGCTGGCGTAGGTGGAGAATGAGCCGCTGCTGGGGTTGGCAATTGCCATTTCACCGAGCATGCGCATCACCAGAAGGACCAGCAGTCCGGTCATGGCGTAGGAAATGAGAATGGCCGGCCCGGCGGTCGCGATGGCGTTCGACGAGCCAATGAACAGGCCGGCCCCGATGATGCCGGCGATGGAGATCATGGAGACCTGACGGGAGGTCAAACCGTGCTGCAGGGAACGCTGTTTCTTGTTATCTAGCGAAGCCATGGAGAACCCTCTAATGGGTCGGCCGCGACGTTGGGCGGCTGAAGAGTTGGAGCAGAATTCTTGTAGGTCGTGTTGCTCTTTTTGTTTTTCTGATCACGGTGTCGCGCACTTTCCTCCTACTTCGCAACACCGGTTGTCATTATTGATCGAGGTCAGTATTAATCTATAGGGCCGGGTCAACAAACGACCTTTTCGAAGCACATAATTCCGATACGGAATGAACTCTTTCCTTTTTTCGCTCGGTACACGCCTACCATGTCCAAACGATTGATGCCTTCCACCACGGCCCTGCAGTGCTTCGAAGCCGCTGCCCGGCACCTGAGCTTCACCCGCGCCGCGCAGGAGCTGCACCTGACCCAGAGCGCGGTCAGCAAGCAAGTGGCTCAGCTCGAGGACATGCTTTCGCACTCTCTGTTCCAAAGGATTCGTCGACGCCTGCACCTGACCCCGGCGGGCGCCCTGTACCTGACCGAGGTGAACAAGATCCTCACCCAGATCGACATCTCCAGCCGCTACATCCTCAGCTACGGCGACGAAACCGAAGTGCTGCGCATCGCCACCCAACCGACCTTCGGTGCCCGCTGGCTGGTACCCCGGCTCAAGGGCTTTGGCGAACGCCACCCGCGCATCCACTTGGACATCCGCAATGAACTGGAGCCCTTCGACCTGGTACAAGCCAAGGCCGACATCGCCTTTTTCTTCGGCCAGGGCACTTGGCCCGGGGCGACCTGCATCGAACTGTTCAGCGAAGAGGTGGTGCCGGTGTGCGCCCCGCAGTTGCAGGCCAGATTCCGCTTCGACAGCGCCGAGGCGCTCACCGAACACCGCCTGCTGCAATGCGCATCGCGCCCCGAGGCCTGGCATGAATGGTTTCTCGGGTTGGGCCTGCATAGCCAGAACAGCTACCACGGCCCCCGCTTCGACACGTTCTACCTGTGCATTCGCGCGGCCATTGCGGGCTGCGGCATCGCCCTGATTCCCCGTTACCTGGTGGCCGAAGAGCTGAGCGAAGGCAAGCTGGTGGTGCCCTGGGATCATCCGCTAGCGAGCAATGGCCGGCACTTCATCGCCCATGCCGAACATGCGGCCGAGGTGCCCAAGGTCAGGGCCTTCGTGCAGTGGATACGGGAGCGGGTGGCTGAGGGGGTTTGAGGTGGGTGCCCGCGAAAAGGCAAACAAACACACCATAAAGCGAAAATTTCATGAATCGGTGGAATGATCGCAATCGAATAATTCGTTTGCGGAATAATACCCCGACACGCTTGGATATTAAGAAACTCGAACAAGGTCTGCGTGCCCATGAACCAGGAAAGTATCAGTCAATCCATTGCCATCGTTCATCCGATCACACTTTCCCATGGCCGCAATGCCGAAGTTTGGGATATCACGGGTAAACGTTATATCGACTTCGTCGGCGGTATCGGCGTGCTCAACCTGGGGCATTGCAACCCTGCCGTGGTCGCAGCCATCCAGGCTCAAGCCGGTCGGCTCACCCACTATGCCTTCAACGCCGCGCCCCATGGCCCCTATCTGGAGCTGATGGAGCGTCTGCGCCAGTTCGTTCCGGTCAGCTACCCCTTGGCCGGGATGCTCACCAACAGCGGCGCGGAAGCGGCGGAAAACGCCTTGAAAGTGGCCCGTGGTGCCACAGGAAAACGCGCGATCATCGCCTTCGATGGCGGCTTCCACGGCCGCACCCTGGCCACCCTGAACCTCAACGGCAAGGTCGCGCCATACAAGCAGCGAGTGGGCGACCTGCCAGGGCCGGTGTACCACCTGCCCTACCCCAGCGGTGACACCGGCATCACCTGCGAACAGGCGCTCAAGGCCATGGATCGCTTGTTCAGCGTGGAGCTGGCGGTAGAGGACGTGGCGGCCTTCATCATCGAACCAGTGCAAGGCGAAGGCGGCTTCCTGGCTCTGGACCCCGCGTTCGCCCAGGCCCTGCGCCGACTCTGCGATGAACACGGCATCCTGTTGATCATCGACGAAATCCAGTCTGGCTTCGGCCGCACCGGCCAACGTTTCGCCTTCCCGCGCCTGGGTATCGAGCCAGACCTGCTATTGCTGGCCAAGAGCATCGCCGGGGGCATGCCACTGGGCGCGGTGGTTGGCCGCAAGGAACTGATGGCAGCATTGCCCAAGGGTGGCCTGGGCGGGACCTACTCAGGCAACCCGATTGCCTGCGCGGCAGCCCTGGCCAGCCTTGCACAGATGACCGATGAGCACATTGCGACCTGGGGCGAGCGGCAGGAGCAGGCCATCGTCAGCCGCCATGCGCGCTGGCAGGCCACCGGACTGAGCCCCTTCATCGGTCGCCTGACCGGTGTCGGCGCCATGCGCGGCATCGAATTCGTCCATGCCGATGGCAGCCCCGCACCGGCGCAACTGACCAAAGTACTGGAAGCGGCCCGAGACAAAGGTTTGCTGCTGATGCCCAGCGGCAAGGCGCGACACATCATCCGCCTGCTGGCGCCCTTGACCATCGAGGCCGAGGTGCTCGAGGAAGGCCTGGATATCCTCGAGCAGTGCCTGGCGGAACTGGCTTGAGCGTTACAGGCCCAGCTCTTCGGGGGTGAGCATGTCGGATTCGAAGGCGATCCAGCCGCCTTCGAGTTCGGCGTGACCGTTGACGATCGGACCGTAGTAGGTCAGGCCGTTCTCCAAGGTCACGCAGATATGCGTCGGGGATTTTTCCGGGGCTGCGAGCGTACCGACGAAATGCACCTTCTTCAGGGTTTCGGTCACCGCCTCCAGGCCGACACGCATGCTGGGGTTTTCCGAAGCCTCGGTGTCACCACCGCGGTCTTCGGCGCTGACGGTGACGGTGGCGATGTACGGGTACTTGTTGCTCAAACGGGTTTACCTCGGAACGATACGTAGGTGGATGGGCGCGTAGAGTACGGCACGTGTAGGCGCTTGTCTCTAGCGGCCGCTGCGGGGACTGCCCGCACAAGGCGAAAGGAGATGCAAATGGCCTCCCCGCCGCCAATCTGTTAGGGTGCCGGCGATGCACGCCACACCACACGAGGACACCGAGTGAGCGCCGAAGAACCCCTGATCGCCGACCTGTTCGAGGTCGACAAACGCCTGACCCTCAAGCCCGTCGTGGACTTCAACAACTACCTGCGCAATGCCTTCGGCGAGGGTCCCTGCACCTGCCATCGCTGTGGCGAAGGCAGTGACCCGGCCAGCTACAACCATCAGCACAGCTTCACCCTCGATGGCCGTCAACTGCACCGCCGCTTCGCCAGCACGGCAGGCAGCGATGTGCTGCAGGTCCTGAAAAAAGCCTGGCTGTCGTACACCAAGGCCGAACTCAACCCGACCGGCGCGCTCGACCTGGCCACGCTCAAGATCTTCACCGAGGCGGCCCTGCACCCGCGCCTGCTGGCGCTGCTGCCGGCCAGCGGACTGGCCCGCGAAGTGGAAGGTCAGTGGATGCTGCAAGCCCAGGCCGACTGACGTCCGGCGGGGCGGCAGGATTCTCCCGGTCTGCTACCTTGGGAGGATCCCCGCACCGCCGCAGGTAGTCGACCATGGCCCGCACAACGCCTATCGAGCTGTACCGCAATATCGGTATCGTCGCCCACGTGGACGCCGGCAAGACCACCACCACCGAACGCATCCTGTTCTACACCGGAGTCAACCACAAGATGGGCGAGGTGCATGATGGCGCCGCGACCATGGACTGGATGGCCCAGGAACAGGAGCGCGGCATCACCATCACCTCCGCCGCCACCACGGCGTTCTGGCAGGGCTCGACCAAGCAGTTCGCCGACCGCTACCGCTTCAACATCATCGATACCCCCGGCCACGTCGACTTCACCATCGAAGTGGAGCGTTCGCTGCGCGTGCTCGACGGCGCGGTCGTGGTGTTCAGTGGTGCCGACGGGGTCGAGCCGCAATCGGAGACGGTCTGGCGCCAGGCCAATAAGTACCATGTACCGCGCCTGGCCTACATCAACAAGATGGACCGCCAGGGCGCTGACTTCCTGCGCGTGGTCAAGCAGATCGACCAACGCCTGGGCCATCATCCGGTGCCCATCCAGCTGGCGATCGGCAGCGAAGAAAACTTCATCGGCCAGATCGACCTGGTGAAGATGAAGGCTATCTACTGGAACGATGCCGACCAGGGCACCAGCTACCGGGAAGAAGAGATCCCCAACGAGCTCAAGGCGCTGGCCGACGAATGGAGGGCGCACATGGTCGAGGCCGCTGCCGAGGCCGACGATGAACTGACCCTGAAGTTTCTGGATGGCGAGGAACTGAGCATCGAGGAAATCAAGGCTGGGCTGCGTAAACGGACGCTCAACAACGAGATCGTGCCGACCATCCTCGGATCCTCTTTCAAGAACAAGGGCGTTCCGCTGATGCTCGATGCGGTCATCGACTACCTGCCGGCGCCCTCGGAGATTCCGGCGATTCGCGGTACCGACCCGGATGACGAAGAGAAACACCTGGAGCGCCACGCCGACGATAACGAGCCGTTCTCCGCACTGGCGTTCAAGATCGCCACCGACCCCTTCGTCGGTACCCTGACCTTTGCCCGGGTCTATTCCGGCGTGCTGAGCTCGGGCAATGCCGTGCTCAACTCGGTCAAGGGCAAGAAAGAGCGCATCGGCCGCATGGTGCAGATGCACGCCAACCAGCGCGCCGAGATCAAGGACGTGTGCGCCGGCGACATCGCCGCCCTGATCGGCATGAAGGACGTCACCACCGGCGATACCCTGTGCGACATCGACAAGCCGATCATCCTCGAACGCATGGATTTCCCTGATCCGGTCATCTCCGTGGCAGTGGAACCCAAGACCAAGGCCGACCAGGAGAAAATGGGCATCGCCCTGGGCAAACTGGCCCAGGAAGACCCCTCGTTCCGGGTCAGGACCGATGAAGAAACTGGCCAGACGATCATTTCCGGTATGGGTGAACTGCACTTGGACATCATCGTCGACCGCATGCGCCGCGAGTTCAATGTCGAGGCCAACATCGGCAAACCGCAGGTGGCCTACCGCGAGAAGATCCGCAACACCTGCGAGATCGAAGGCCGCTTCGTGCGCCAATCCGGCGGGCGCGGCCAGTATGGGCATTGCTGGATCCGCTTCGCGCCGGGAGACGAAGGCCAGGAAGGCCTGGAGTTCATCAATGAGATCGTTGGCGGCGTGGTGCCGCGCGAATACATTCCGGCCATCCAGAAAGGTATCGAGGAGCAGATGAAGAACGGCGTCCTCGCCGGCTACCCGCTGATCAGTCTGAAGGCGGCGGTCTACGATGGCTCCTACCACGACGTCGACTCGAACGAGATGGCCTACAAGATCGCCGCCTCGATGGCCACCAAGCAGTTGTCGCAAAAAGGCGGCGCGGTGTTGCTCGAGCCGGTGATGAAGGTCGAGGTGGTCACCCCGGAGGAGTACCAGGGCGACATCATGGGCGACCTGAGCCGGCGCCGTGGGATGATCCAGGATGGCGACGAGACCCCGGCTGGCAAGGTGATCCGGGCCGAGGTGCCGCTGGGCGAGATGTTCGGCTACGCCACCTCGATGCGTTCGATGACCCAGGGCCGAGCGAGCTACTCGATGGAGTTCACCCGCTATGCAGAGGCGCCGGCGAGCATTGCCGATGCGATCGTGAAGAAAAGCCGCGGGGAGTGACTCGCGGTGTCCGGGCGGGCCTCTTCGCGGGCAAGCCCGCTCCCACAGGGGTAGCACAACATCTGAAAGCGGTGGGGATCCTGTGGGAGCGGGCTTGCCCGCGAAAGGGCCCGCCCGGCCAACCACCTCTTCTAATGCTGCTCCCCTGCCCTCCTCAACAGCTTCTTGCAACGCTCAGACAAATGCACCACCCGCAAGTGCTTACCCGCCTTGGTGTATCGCTCGCGCAGCGTGGTCAGCGCAGCGATCGCCGAATAATCGACGAAACGTAGGTGCTGGCAGTCCAGGGTCACCTTGTCCGGGTCATTGGCCGGGTCGAATTGATTGAGAAACGGCGCAGTCGAGGCGAAGAACAAGGTGCCATGGACCTGGTAATGCTTGCCACCCTCGGCGTCTTCATGGCTGTCGGCATACAGCTCGCGCGCATGCTGCCAGGCGAAGTTCACGGCAGCGATGACGATACCGAACAGCACCGCCATGGCCAGGTCGGTGAGCACCGTGACCACGGTCACTGCGACGATCGCCAGCACGTCGTTGACCGGCACCTTGTGCAGCACCCGCAGCGAGGCCCAGGCAAAGGTCTGCTGGGCCACCACGAACATCACCCCGACCAACGCCGCCAGCGGAATGCGCTCGATCAACGGCGACAGGAACAGCACGAACAACAGGATCATCACGCCAGCAACCACGCCGGACAGACGCCCACGACCATTGGAGCTGAGGTTGATCACGGTCTGCCCGATCATCGCGCAGCCACCCATGCCGCCACACAGGCCAGACGCCATGTTGGCAGCCCCCAGCGCGACGCATTCACGGTCCGGGAAGCCGCGGCTCTCGGTGATCTCGTCGGTGAGATTGAGGGTCAGCAGCGTTTCCAGCAGGCCGACCATGGCCATCAATACCGCGTACGGGGCAATGATTTTCAGGGTCTCGAGATTCCAAGGCACTTGCGGCAGCGCAAACTGAGGCAGTCCACCCGCGATATGCGCCATGTCGCCAAGGGTGCGCGTCGGCAGCCCCAGCAGATATACCAGAAGGCCCACGCCAAGAATCGCCACCAGGGCCGGCGGCACCGCGCGAGTGAGTTTGGGAAGCACATAGACCACCAGCATGGTCAACGCCACCAGGCCGATCATGAGGTACAGCGCGGTCCCCTCAAGCCAGGCCTCACCGTGCTTGAAGTGCTCCAACTGAGCCATCGCAATGACGATCGCCAGGCCATTGACGAAGCCGAGCATCACCGGATACGGCACCAGGCGCACCAGCTTGCCCAGACGCAAGACGCCGAACAGGATCATGATCAATCCGCCAAGCACTACCGTAGCCAGCAGATACTGCACACCCTGTTGCACCACCAGCGCCACGATCACCACGGCCATCGACCCGGCAGCGCCGGAGATCATGCCCGGGCGTCCGCCGAACAGCGCGGTCAGAGTGCAGATGATGAAGGCGCCATACAGGCCCATCAACGGGTTCAGGTGTGCCACCAGGGCGAAGGCGATGCACTCGGGCACCAAGGCGAAGGAGGTGGTCAGGCCGGCGAGCACGTCGGCGCGGAGTCGAGCAGTTTTCATTGGTTTCCTGTGACGGCCCCCTGGGACCAGGTGCAGAGCACAGGGCCGTGATGGGGGCCAGAAAAAAAATCGTGGCCCGCGATGTTACGGAATTTGTCTGATAGTGGCCATCGCTATGGCCCGGAACGCCCATCCCGGCCCAACCATTCGGCCATGGCACCGTCTTCCAGGGCGTACTCGCCGCGGTTGGCCTTCCAGATGAGTTCTTTGTCACGCAGGGCATCGAGGGCCTTTTGCACGTTGGCGGTACTGGCATTGGCTTGCGCCTGGGCATGTTCGAGCTTGCGGTTGACCTCCAGCAGCGTCTGCTCGGTGAACGGCGAGAAGGGCTGTCGCCTCAAGGTGCGCTCGGCCATCACCTGCAGCACAGCCTGCTGCAACGGCGACAGGTCGTTCCAGGCGCTCTCGTAATCGCTCCACACCCCGGCCTGGTGGTTGAGCGCGCCGGTGCGCAACAGCTCACCCAGATGGCCTGCCTCGCCCAGGCCAAGGCTGACCTCGGTGAGCAACTTGCCGAGCATTTCCGGGCGCCGCCCGACGCGTTCGAAGGCGTACTCCAGATCTTCGACCTTGAATTGGTTGCTGGCAGCCAGGCGGCCGTTCCACAGGACGGTGATGAACTCGACGAAGTCACTGCCCAGCAACGGGAACGGGGTAATGCTGGCACCGTAGAACGGTTGCTTGCTCTTGAGCACCAGATTGGCCAGCTTGTCGCGACTGGAACCGGTAAACACCAGACGCAAGCCATCGGGGCGGTCACCGCGGTTGAGGTGGTCGCGTGCGGCCTTGAGAGCGAACATGGCATTGAGCCCGTCCTCGCTGTTGAGGGCGTGTTGAGCCTCGTCGACGATCAGCACCAGCATCTGCCCGCTCACTTGGTGCAGCACCGCCAGGGCCTGGGCCAAGGTGGTCCCGGCCGGCAATTGTGGGCGGGTGAAATCCCAGCTCAGGGTGCGCAACAGGTTGATCTTGTCGATGCCGGCTTTTTTCGCGGTACGCGCCAAGGCGCCTTCGAAACCGGCCAGGGCCGTGCCGATGGCGCCACTGATCAACGTGGCCGGGTCGACATCGCGGTCCGACCACAGGTCGACGTAAACCGGCAGCCAACCGCGCCGCACGCATTCGGGGATGAAATCATTGTTGAGGAACGTGCTTTTGCCGGTACGTCGAGGGGCGGCGAGAAACATGCCGGAGCTGAAGTCGACCAGCGACTCGCCGGCCAGGTCGCGGGCAAGGGCCTGGGCCAGTTGCTCGCGGCGGAACATCGGGCGGGATGGGCTCATGCCAATATCCTCATTTATCAAATCAACTATAATTTATAGCCTACCGGATAATTGTAGATAAAACACAGCCTGTGACACGCAACCGGCACGACGCCAGCAAATTTGCCATCATGCTGATTCTACCCGCGGAGATTACGCACATGCCGCTACGCCCCCTCATCGCTGCCTTGCTGCTGACCGGCAGCCTGACCGCCCATGCCGCTACCGAAGTGCTGCCATTGCAGCATCGTACCAGCGCCGAACTGCTGCCCACGGCCCAGGGGTTCCTGGGCAAGGACGGTACGGTCAGCGCGTTCGAGAACACGCTCATCGTCAACGCCAGTCCAGAACGCATCGACGACCTGCGCACGCTGTTGCAACAGCTCGATACGGCGCCCAAGCGGCTGTTGATCAGCGTCGACAACAGCGACAGCAACTTTCAGGACAATCACGGCAATGCGCGGATCATCCGTTATGGCACGTCCAATCGCGAGGGCGGCCTGCAGCAGATCCAGGCCAGCGAAGGCCAGCCGGCGTTGATTCAGATCGGTCAAAGCATCCCCATCACCAGTACCAGCACCGACGGCTACGGGCGCATTCAGAGCAATACCGAATACCGCAATGTGACCCAAGGTTTCTACGTTACGCCCAGCCTGGTCGGAGAAACGGTTCGTCTGCAAATAAGCAGCAATAATGACCGCATCAGCCAGGAACGTGCAGATGTAGTGAAAGTGCAAAGCACCGACACGACAGTCACCGGAAAGCTCGGCGAATGGATCACACTGGCAGGCTACAACCAGCAGAGCCAAGCTGACCACGCGCCATCCTCGCTCACCTACAGCACACAACGGGGTGAAAACATGACTTTGCGGGTAAAAGTCGACCTTTTGCAGTGAACCCAGGTAATTCGAGGCCTCGACCCAAGGCCTCGAAACTGACCGACGAGTCGTATAAGACCAAAGATGTAGTAGAGATAAAAAAGCACTACAAAACATTTGACAGGGTCTTTTTCCCAAGGGCATGATGGCCTCGCTCCCGCTAATCAGGGGCCCTGGCAAGGGCCTCCGAGGCACCCTCCTCCCACCCCTGGAGGCGCCTCGTGTCTATACGGCCCACAAGGCGGTTCGACGGGATTGCGACTGCAACGAAGAAGTTGTCCCGAGGGACGGAAGCGCATCACCGCAGCACCGGCAATCGCGTCGCACCGCAGCACGGCATCCACGAGCCAACCTGCATGGGCACACCTTCGCCTGGCCTGCACCTTCCTTCCTCCTTCGCGCCTTCTCGTCGCCGCCGCAAACCTGCGAACAAGACAGCCGTCAGCCCCCTGACCCGGCATTCCGAGCATCAGCACAATTACCCCAAGATCGATGCGACGAGGTTTATTTCCATGGCACTGACACGCGAACAGCAAATTGCAGCCCTCGAGAAAGACTGGGCCGAGAACCCGCGCTGGAAAGGCGTGACCCGTACCTACACCGCCGCCGATGTCGTTCGCCTGCGTGGCTCGCTGCAACCGGAGCACACCCTGGCGCGCCTGGGTGCAGAAAAACTGTGGAAGCTGGTCACCGAAGGTGCCCACCCCTCCTTCCGCCCAGAAAAAGATTTCGTCAATTGCATGGGCGCCCTGACCGGCGGCCAGGCTGTGCAGCAGGTCAAGGCTGGCATCCAGGCCATCTACCTGTCGGGCTGGCAGGTGGCCGCCGACAACAACTCGGCCGAGTCCATGTACCCCGATCAGTCGCTGTACCCGGTCGACTCGGTACCGACCGTGGTCAAGCGCATCAACAATGCGTTCCGCCGTGCCGACCAGATCCAGTGGAAAGCCGGCAAGAACCCGGGTGACGACGGTTACGTCGATTACTTCGCGCCGATCGTGGCCGATGCCGAAGCCGGTTTCGGCGGCGTCCTGAATGCCTACGAGCTGATGAAGAACATGATCGAAGCCGGCGCCGCCGGGGTGCACTTCGAAGATCAGCTGGCCTCGGTGAAAAAATGCGGCCACATGGGTGGCAAGGTACTGGTACCGACCCAGGAAGCCGTGCAGAAGCTGGTTGCAGCACGCCTTGCCGCTGACGTGTCGGGCGTACCGACCATCATCCTGGCACGGACCGACGCCAACGCCGCCGACCTGCTGACCAGCGACTGCGACCCATACGATCAGCCATTCGTGGTCGGCGAGCGTACCCGTGAAGGCTTCTACAAGGTCCGCGCCGGCCTCGACCAGGCCATCGCCCGCGGCCTGGCCTACGCACCGTATGCCGACCTGATCTGGTGCGAGACCGCCAAGCCGGACCTGGACGAAGCCCGTCGCTTCGCCGAGGCAATCAAGAAGGAGTACCCGGACCAGATCCTGTCCTACAACTGCTCGCCGTCGTTCAACTGGAAGAAAAACCTGGACGACGCGACCATCGCCAAGTTCCAGCGCGAGTTGTCGGCCATGGGTTACAAGCACCAGTTCATCACCCTGGCGGGCATTCACAACATGTGGCACGGCATGTTCAATCTGGCGCACGACTACGCCCGCAACGACATGACTGCCTACGTGAAGCTGCAGGAGCAGGAATTCGCCGACGCCAGCAAGGGCTACACCTTCGTGGCGCACCAGCAGGAGGTCGGCACGGGTTACTTCGACGACATGACCACCGTGATCCAGGGTGGCGCTTCGTCGGTGACCGCCCTGACCGGCTCGACCGAGGAAGAGCAGTTCCACTGATAGCAATGCCCTGAACAAGGCCCGGGGTTCGCCAGAGCCCCGGGCCTTGTTTTTTGCCCGCAAGGGTCACAGCAATCCTGCGGATCAGGTCTATGCTTGAGGCAGCACAGCAGCAAGGACCGCCCATGCCTCATCCAAGACATCTGCCCCTTCACGCCAGCGTGCCTTCCTTATATAGGCACCAACACTCCCTCATCGACAAAACATTGACCCAGGACGGTACGCGAGCGGTCCGATACTGGTAGAACGAGAGTTTTTCGCATTTGCAAGGAGGGAGGTGCGCACATGAACTTGGCGGCACCAGCAAACAGTCGAATTAATACGGCCCCTTCAGATGATATTAATTATCATTACGAAACCAACATTTCGTTACAGCGCACAAGAAACATAATTAACAAAACCGCGCACAATCCCCGAAACTCAAGGGTTTCAGCCAGTTAGGCGAGGTTTATGTTCTTAATCCTACGAATAAAAGTGCCACAGAAATTTTACTTGCACCGGGTTTACCCATAAAATCAGCGCGATTGATTCAGCTGCGACATTTGGTCACTGCGCCTGCGACACCAAGTCGCCGCTCTACCTATTTCACACTGCAGAGCTGGGTCTCTGTATAAGGATTTCTAGCATGTCCGATTCGGCAGGACTCATCGCCCACAACTGGGGCTTTGCCATTTTCCTCCTGGGTGTCGTCGGCCTGTGCGCCTTCATGCTCGGCCTGTCCAGCCTGCTAGGTAGCAAGGCCTGGGGCCGCGCCAAGAACGAACCCTTCGAATCCGGCATGCTGCCCGTCGGCAGCGCCCGCCTGCGCCTGTCCGCCAAATTCTATCTGGTCGCGATGCTGTTCGTGATCTTCGATATCGAAGCCCTATTCCTGTATGCATGGTCTGTGTCCGTCCGCGAAAGCGGCTGGACCGGATTCGTCGAAGCTCTCGTTTTCATAGCAATTCTGTTGGCTGGTCTTGTCTACCTATGGCGCGTCGGGGCGCTCGATTGGGCTCCCGAAGGTCGTCGCAAGCGGCAAGCGAAGCTGAAACAATGAGGCTTTGTCATGCAATACAATCTCACCAGAATCGATCCGGATGCGCCCAACGAGCAGTACCCGGTCGGTGAACGGGAAACCGTCACCGATCAACTGCTAGAGGACCAGGTCCACAAGAACATCTTCATGGGCAAGCTCGAAGATGTGCTGCGTGGCGCGGTCAACTGGGGTCGCAAGAACTCCCTCTGGCCGTACAACTTCGGCCTGTCCTGCTGCTACGTGGAAATGACCACGGCTTTCACGGCACCCCACGATATCGCCCGCTTCGGCGCGGAAGTCATCCGGGCCTCGCCGCGTCAGGCCGACTTCATGGTCATCGCCGGTACCTGCTTCGTGAAAATGGCGCCGGTCATCCAGCGTCTTTATGAGCAGATGCTCGAGCCGAAATGGGTGATCTCCATGGGCTCGTGCGCCAACTCCGGCGGCATGTACGACATCTACTCGGTCGTTCAGGGGGTCGACAAGTTCCTCCCCGTGGACGTCTACGTGCCTGGCTGCCCGCCACGCCCTGAGGCTTTCCTGCAAGGCTTGATGCTGCTGCAGGAGTCGATCGGCCAAGAACGACGCCCGCTTTCCTGGGTTGTTGGTGATCAAGGCATTTACCGTGCCGAGATGCCTGCTCAGAAAGACCTGCGTCGCGAACAGCGCATTGCGGTAACCAACCTGCGCAGCCCCGACGAAGTCTGATCCAGCGACCTGCCGCCCGCTCCAAGGAGCCGGCGGCCTGGCTTCATTCTTAACGCTGACCCGAAGCGACCGAGACCATGACAGCGGACAACGCTATTTACATTCCGCCCTACAAGGCAGACGACCAGGATGTGGTCGTCGAACTGCACAACCGATTCGGCGCCGAAGCATTCGTCGCCCAGGAAACCCGCACCGGCATGCCCGTGCTGTGGGTTCAACGCGCCCAACTCAAGGAAGTGCTCAGTTTCCTGCGCGGCGTAGCCAAGCCCTACAGCAT
This sequence comes from Pseudomonas sp. HD6422, assembly GCF_025377065.1. Classification (NCBI taxonomy): domain Bacteria; kingdom Pseudomonadati; phylum Pseudomonadota; class Gammaproteobacteria; order Pseudomonadales; family Pseudomonadaceae; genus Pseudomonas; species Pseudomonas sp. HD6422. The sequence continues at coordinate 63,776 of NZ_JAHWIW010000025.1, forward strand.
GCTGTACGACCTGCACGGCGTCGACGAACGCCTGCGCACCCAGCGCCGCGGCCTGCCTGCCGCCGACTTCAGCGTGTTCTACCACCTGCTGTCGATCGAACGTAACAGCGACGTGATGATCAAGGTCTCGCTCAGCGAAGGCGACCTGAACCTGCCGTCTGTGACCAGCATCTGGCCGAACGCCAACTGGTACGAGCGAGAAGTGTGGGACATGTTCGGCATCGATTTCGCCGGCCACCCGCACCTGAGCCGCATCATGATGCCGCCGACCTGGGAAGGTCACCCGCTGCGCAAGGACTACCCGGCCCGCGCTACCGAGTTCGATCCCTACAGCCTGACCCTGGCCAAGCAGCAGCTTGAAGAGGAGTCCGCACGCTTCAACCCGGAAGCCTGGGGCATGAAGCGCCAGGGCGCCAACGAGGACTACATGTTCCTCAACCTCGGCCCCAACCACCCTTCGGCCCACGGTGCGTTCCGTATCGTGCTGCAGCTGGACGGCGAAGAAATCGTCGACTGCGTACCGGACATCGGCTACCACCATCGTGGCGCCGAGAAAATGGCCGAACGCCAGTCCTGGCACAGCTTCATCCCCTACACCGACCGTATCGACTACCTCGGCGGGGTGATGAACAACCTGCCATACGTGCTCGCGGTCGAGAAGTTGGCGGGCATCCAGGTGCCGCAGAAGGTCGACGTGATTCGCATCATGCTCGCCGAGTTCTTCCGCATCACCAGCCACCTGCTGTTCCTGGGCACCTACATCCAGGACGTCGGCGCCATGACCCCGGTGTTCTTCACCTTCACCGACCGTCAGCGCGCCTATACCGTGATCGAGGCGATCACTGGTTTCCGCCTGCACCCGGCCTGGTACCGCATCGGCGGCGTCGCCCACGACCTGCCGCGCGGCTGGGACAAGCTGGTCAAGGACTTCGTCGAGTGGCTGCCCAAGCGCCTGGACGAATACACCAAGGCTGCCCTGCAGAACAGCATCCTCAAAGGACGTACCATCGGCGTCGCTGCGTACAACACCAAAGAAGCGCTGGCCTGGGGCACCACCGGTGCCGGCCTGCGCGCCACCGGTTGCGACTTCGACCTGCGTAAAGCCCGCCCCTACTCCGGCTACGAGAACTTCGAGTTCGAAGTACCGCTGGCCCACAACGGCGATGCCTACGATCGCTGCATGGTCCGTGTCGAGGAGATGCGCCAGAGTATCCGCATCATCGACCAGTGCCTGCGCAACATGCCGGAAGGCCCGTACAAAGCGGATCACCCGCTGACCACGCCGCCACCGAAAGAGCGCACCCTGCAGCACATCGAGACCCTGATCACGCACTTCCTGCAAGTCTCGTGGGGCCCGGTGATGCCGGCCAACGAGTCGTTCCAGATGATCGAGGCGACCAAGGGCATCAACAGTTACTACCTGACGAGCGATGGCGGCACCATGAGCTACCGCACCCGGATCCGTACCCCGAGCTATCCGCACCTGCAGCAGATCCCTTCGGTGATCAAAGGCAGCATGGTCGCCGACCTCATCGCGTACCTGGGCAGTATCGACTTCGTTATGGCTGACGTGGACCGCTAAGCATGAACAGCACGCTTATCCAGACAGACCGTTTCGCCCTGAGCGAAACCGAGCGCTCGGCCATCGAGCACGAAATGCATCACTACGAGGACCCGCGTGCGGCGTCCATCGAAGCCTTGAAGATCGTTCAGAAGGAACGTGGCTGGGTGCCGGACGGCGCCATCTACGCCATCGGCGAAGTGCTGGGCATTCCGGCCAGTGACGTCGAGGGTGTCGCCACCTTCTACAGCCAGATCTTCCGCCAGCCGGTCGGCCGCCACATCATCCGCGTGTGCGACAGCATGGTTTGCTACATCGGCGGCCACGAGTCGGTGGTCAGCCAGATCCAGAACGAGCTGGGCATCGGCCTCGGCCAGACCACCGCCGACGGCCGCTTCACCTTGCTGCCGGTGTGCTGCCTGGGCAACTGCGACAAGGCGCCGGCACTGATGATCGACGATGACACCTTTGGCGACGTACAGCCTGCTGGCGTTTCCAAACTGCTGGAGGGTTACGTATGACCATTACTTCCTTCGGCCCGGCCAACCGCATCGCGCGTTCGGCCGAAACCCACCCGCTGACCTGGCGCCTGCGGGACGATGGCGAGCCGGTCTGGCTTGCCGAGTATCAGTCCAAGAACGGCTACGCCGCTGCCCGCAAGGCATTGGCCGAGATGTCTGCCGACGATATCGTGCAGAGCGTCAAGGACTCCGGCCTAAAGGGCCGTGGTGGCGCGGGCTTCCCCACTGGCGTGAAGTGGGGCCTGATGCCCAAAGACGAATCCATGAACATCCGCTACCTGCTGTGCAACGCGGATGAAATGGAGCCCAACACCTGGAAGGACCGCATGCTGATGGAGCAACAGCCCCATCTGCTGGTCGAGGGCATGCTGATCAGCGCCCGCGCCCTGAAGGCCTACCGTGGCTACATCTTCCTGCGCGGTGAGTACACCACTGCGGCGAAGAACCTCAACCGCGCCATCGACGAAGCCAAGGCCGCCGGACTGCTGGGCAAGAACATCCTCGGTTCGGGCTTCGACTTCGAGCTGTTCGTGCACACCGGTGCCGGCCGCTACATCTGCGGTGAAGAAACCGCGCTGATCAACTCGCTCGAGGGCCGCCGCGCCAACCCGCGTTCCAAGCCGCCCTTCCCTGCCGCCGTCGGCGTGTGGGGCAAGCCGACCTGCGTGAACAACGTCGAGACGCTGTGCAACGTGCCGGCGATCGTCGCCAACGGCAATGACTGGTACAAGTCGCTGGCCCGCGAAGGCAGCGAGGACCACGGCACCAAGCTGATGGGCTTCTCCGGCAAAGTGAAAAATCCCGGCCTCTGGGAACTGCCATTCGGCGTGACCGCGCGCGAGTTGTTCGAAGACTACGCCGGCGGCATGCGCGATGGCTTCAAGCTCAAGTGCTGGCAGCCAGGCGGCGCCGGTACCGGCTTCCTGCTGCCCGAGCACCTCGATGCGCAGATGTACGCCGGTGGCATCGCCAAGGTCGGCACCCGTATGGGTACTGGCCTGGCCATGGCCGTTGACGACAGCATCAACATGGTCTCGCTGCTGCGCAACATGGAAGAGTTCTTCGCCCGCGAGTCGTGCGGCTGGTGCACCCCATGCCGCGACGGCCTGCCGTGGAGCGTGAAGATGCTGCGCGCCCTGGAAAAAGGCCAAGGCCGCGCCGAAGACATCGAGACGCTGCTGGGTCTGGTCAACTTCCTCGGCCCAGGCCGCACCTTCTGTGCTCACGCACCGGGTGCCGTCGAGCCGCTGGGCAGTGCCATCAAGTATTTCAGGTCCGAATTCGAGGCCGGTGTCGCGCCCGCAACTGCGGGTGACACCCTGCGCCCAAATTTGGCGAAGCCGATTGTGGTCGGCGCATAAAAAGATAGAACGCGGGTGGTCCGTGCCACCCGCCAGCCCGCAGGCCGGCCCGAACGATTCGCGGCCGGTCGCAGGCTCACCGATTTCCATTAGCCACGCCCGCTCACGCGGGCCAACGAAGAACTTTGAACAATGGCCACTATCCACGTAGACGGCAAAGCGCTCGAAGTCAACGGTGCGGACAACCTGTTACAGGCATGTCTGTCGCTAGGCCTCGATATCCCCTATTTCTGCTGGCACCCGGCGCTCGGTAGCGTCGGTGCCTGCCGGCAGTGTGCGGTCAAGCAGTACACCGACGAGAACGACACCCGCGGTCGTATCGTCATGTCCTGCATGACCCCTGCCTCCGACGGCACCTGGATCTCCATCGACGATGAAGAGTCCAAGGCGTTTCGCGCCAGCGTCGTCGAGTGGCTGATGACCAACCACCCGCACGATTGCCCGGTGTGCGAGGAAGGCGGTCACTGCCACCTGCAGGACATGACGGTAATGACCGGCCACAACGAGCGCCGCTACCGTTTCACCAAGCGTACCCACCAGAACCAGGACCTCGGCCCGTTCATCGCCCACGAGATGAACCGCTGCATCGCCTGCTACCGCTGCGTGCGTTACTACAAGGACTATGCCGGCGGTACCGACCTGGGTGTCTACGGCGCCCACGACAACGTGTACTTCGGTCGCGTCGAGGACGGCGTGCTGGAGAGCGAGTTCTCCGGCAACCTGACCGAGGTCTGCCCGACCGGTGTGTTTACCGACAAGACCCATTCCGAGCGTTACAACCGCAAGTGGGACATGCAGTTCGCGCCGAGCATCTGCCATGGCTGCTCCAGCGGCTGCAACATCAGCCCCGGCGAGCGCTACGGCGAACTGCGTCGCATCGAGAACCGTTTCAACGGCTCGGTCAACCAGTACTTCCTGTGTGACCGTGGTCGTTTCGGTTATGGCTACGTCAACCGCACGGACCGTCCGCGCCAACCGCAACTGGCCGACGGCACCAAGCTGGGCCTGGACGCCGCTCTGGACAAAGCTGCCGACCTGCTGCGTGGTCGCACCATCGTCGGTATCGGCTCGCCACGCGCCAGCCTCGAGAGCAACTACGGCCTGCGTGAGTTGGTCGGTGCCGAGTACTTCTACTCGGGCATGGAAGCCGGTGAGTTGGCGCGCGTACGCCTGGTGCTCGACGTGCTGAACAACAGCCCGTTGCCGGTGCCGACCCTGCGCGACATCGAAGACCACGATGCCGTGTTCGTGCTCGGTGAAGACCTGACCCAGACCGCTGCCCGCGTCGCCCTGGCCGTGCGCCAGGCCACCAAGGGCAAGGCCGAGGCCATGGCCGAGGGCATGAAGGTCCAACCTTGGCTCGACGCCGCGGTGAAGAACATCGGCCAGCACGCGCTGTACCCGCTGTTCATCGCTTCTCTGGCTGAAACCAAGCTCGACGACGTCGCCGAAGAGTGCGTGCATGCGGCACCTGCCGACCTCGCCCGCATCGGTTTCGCCGTCGCCCACGCGATCGACCCGAGCGCACCGGCCGTCGTCGGCCTGGACCAGGAAGCACAAGCCCTGGCCCAGCGTATCGCCGAGGCCCTGGTCGCCGCCAAGCGCCCGCTGGTGGTCGCCGGCACCTCCCTGGCCGACCCGGCGCTGATCGAAGCCGCCGCCAACATCGCCAAGGCTCTGAAGCTGCGCGAGAAGAACGGCTCGCTGAGCCTGGTCGTGCCTGAGGCCAACAGCCTCGGCATGGCCATGATGGGCGGTGAGTCGGTGGACGCCGCGCTGGATGCTGTCATCAGTGGCAAGGCCGACGCCATCGTCGTGCTGGAAAACGACCTGTACGCCCGCGTCCCAACGGCCAAGGTCGACGCTGCACTGGCTGCTGCCAAGGTCGTGATCGTCGCCGATCACTCCAAGACCCCGACCGTCGAGCGCGCCCACCTGGTGCTGCCGGGTGCCTCGTTCGCCGAGGGCGACGGTACCCTGGTCAGCCAGGAAGGCCGTGCCCAGCGCTTCTTCCAGGTATTCGACCCACAGTACCTGGACAGCAGCATCCAGATCCACGAAGGCTGGCGCTGGATGCACGCCTTGCGTGCCACCCTGCTGAACAAGCCGGTGGACTGGACCCAGCTCGACCACGTCACCAGCGCCTGCGCCGAAGCTGCACCGCAGTTGGCCGGCATCGTCGACGCCGCGCCAAGCGCCGCGTTCCGGATCAAGGGCATGAAGCTGGCACGTGAGCCGCTGCGCTACTCTGGCCGTACCGCCATGCGCGCCAACATCAGCGTGCACGAGCCGCGTACCCCACAGGACAAGGACACCGCGTTCGCCTTCTCCATGGAAGGCTACTCGGGCTCTGCCGAACCGCGCCAGCAGGTGCCGTTCGCCTGGTCGCCGGGCTGGAACTCGCCACAGGCCTGGAACAAGTTCCAGGACGAGGTCGGTGGCCACCTGCGTGCCGGTGATCCCGGAGTGCGCCTGATCGAGTCGCAAGGCGATCGCCTGAATTGGTTCGACGCCATTCCAGGCGCCTTCAATCCAGCTCGTGGTACCTGGACCGCAGTGCCATTCTTCCACCTGTTCGGCAGCGAAGAGAACTCCTCGCGCGCCGCCCCGGTGCAGGAACGTATCCCGACCGCCTACGTCGCGCTGGCCAAGTCCGAGGCCGACCGACTGGGCGTCAACGAGGGTGCCCTGCTCAGCCTGAACGTCGCAGGCGTGGCCCTGCGCCTGCCGCTGCGTATCAATGAAGAACTGGGCGCTGGTCTGGTTGCGTTGCCCAAAGGCCTGGCCGGCATTCCGCCGGCCATCTTCGGTGCATCCGTCGAAGGTCTGCAGGAGGCAGCACAATGAGCTGGTTCACCCCCGAAGTGATCGATGTGATCCTCACCGTGGTCCGGGCCATCGTGGTCCTGCTTGCTGTGGTGGTCTGCGGCGCGCTGCTCAGCTTCGTCGAGCGCCGCCTGCTGGGCTGGTGGCAGGACCGCTATGGTCCGAACCGCGTCGGCCCGTTCGGCATGTTCCAGATCGCTGCCGACATGCTGAAAATGTTCTTCAAGGAAGACTGGAACCCACCCTTCGTCGACCGCATGATCTTCACCCTGGCACCAGTCGTGGCCATGAGCGCCCTGCTGATCGCCTTCTGCGTGATTCCGATCACCCCGCTGTGGGGCGTCGCCGACCTGAACATCGGGTTGCTGTTCTTCTTCGCCATGGCCGGCCTGTCGGTCTACGCGGTGCTGTTCGCCGGCTGGTCGTCGAACAACAAGTACGCCCTGCTGGGCAGCTTGCGCGCCTCGGCACAGACCGTGTCGTACGAAGTGTTCCTGGGTCTGGCGCTGATGGGCGTGGTGGTACAGGTGGGCTCGTTCAACATGCGCGACATCGTCGAGTATCAGGCGCAGAACCTGTGGTTCATCATTCCGCAGTTCTTCGGCTTCTGCACCTTCTTCATCGCTGGCGTCGCTGTGACCCACCGTCACCCGTTCGACCAGCCGGAAGCGGAACAGGAACTGGCCGACGGCTACCACATCGAGTATGCCGGCATGAAATGGGGCATGTTCTTCGTTGGTGAGTACATCGGCATCATCCTCATCTCGGCATTGCTGGTGACCCTGTTCTTCGGTGGCTGGCACGGTCCGTTCGGCATCCTGCCGCAACTGTCGTTCCTGTGGTTCGCGCTGAAAACCGCGTTCTTCATCATGCTGTTCATCCTGCTGCGCGCCTCGATCCCGCGCCCACGCTATGACCAGGTGATGGACTTCAGCTGGAAGTTCTGCCTGCCGCTGACCCTGATCAATTTGCTGGTGACCGCTGCGATCGTGCTTTACAACACGCCAGCCGTCGCGGCCCAGTGAGGATTTGACCCATGTTCAAATATATCGGCGACATCGTTAAGGGCACCGGCACCCAGCTGCGCAGCCTGGTGATGGTGTTCTCCCACGGGTTCCGCAAGCGCGACACCCTGCAGTACCCCGAAGAGCCCGTGTACCTGCCGCCGCGTTATCGCGGCCGCATCGTCCTCACCCGCGACCCCGACGGCGAGGAGCGCTGCGTGGCGTGCAACCTCTGTGCGGTTGCCTGCCCCGTAGGCTGCATCTCGCTGCAGAAGGCCGAGACCGAAGACGGTCGTTGGTACCCGGAGTTCTTCCGCATCAACTTCTCGCGCTGCATCTTCTGCGGCCTGTGCGAAGAGGCATGCCCGACCACCGCGATCCAGCTGACTCCGGATTTCGAAATGGCCGAGTTCAAGCGTCAGGACCTGGTGTACGAGAAAGAAGATCTGCTGATCTCCGGACCCGGCAAGAACCCTGACTACAACTTCTACCGTGTTGCGGGCATGGCGATCGCTGGCAAGCCGAAAGGCGCTGCGCAGAACGAAGCCGAGCCGATCAACGTGAAGAGCTTGCTCCCATAAGGACAGAAAGATGGAATTCGCTTTCTACTTCGCATCCGGGATCGCCGTGGTCTCCACCCTTCGAGTGGTGACCGGCACCAACCCCGTGCACGCCCTGCTCTACCTGATCATTTCGCTGATTTCCGTGGCAATGATCTTCTTCGCCCTGGGTGCGCCGTTCGCCGGCGCCCTGGAAGTGATCGCCTACGCCGGCGCCATCATGGTGCTGTTCGTCTTCGTGGTGATGATGCTCAACCTAGGGCCGGCTTCTGTCGCCCAGGAACGCGGGTGGCTCAAGCCCGGTATCTGGGCAGGGCCGGTGATCCTCGCCGCGCTGCTGCTGCTGGAGCTGTTGTACGTGCTGTTCGTCACCCCGAGTGGCGCAGCCATCAGCGGTACCACCGTAGACGCCAAGGCCGTGGGCATCAGCCTGTTCGGCCCGTACCTGCTGGTGGTCGAACTGGCCTCGATGCTGCTGCTCGCCGCGGCCGTCACCGCCTTCCACCTGGGCCGCAACGAGGCGAAGGAGTAAATCATGGGTGCTATCCCTCTCGAGCATGGTCTGGCGGTCGCCGGCATCCTGTTCTGCTTAGGTCTGGTTGGCCTGATGGTCCGCCGCAACATCCTCTTCGTCCTCATGAGCCTGGAAGTCATGATGAACGCCTCTGCCCTGGCGTTCATCGTCGCCGGTGCCCGTTGGGTCCAACCCGACGGCCAGGTGATGTTCATTCTGGTGATCAGCCTGGCAGCCGCCGAGGCCAGTATTGGCCTGGCCATCCTGCTGCAGCTGTATCGCCGCTTCCACACTCTCGACATCGATGCTGCCAGTGAGATGCGCGGATGAACCTTCTCTTCCTGACTTTCGTCTTCCCCCTGATCGGCTTCCTGCTGCTGTCGTTCTCGCGCGGGCGGTTCTCGGAAAACCTCTCGGCGCTGATCGGTGTCGGCTCGGTGGGCCTTTCGGCCGCCACGGCCGCCTATGTCATCTGGCAGTTCAACGTCGCGCCGCCTGAAGGCGGTGCTTACAGCCAGCTGCTGTGGCAGTGGATGTCGGTGGACGGCTTCGCGCCGAACTTCACCCTGTATCTGGACGGTCTGTCGGTCACCATGCTCGGCGTGGTCACCGGCGTCGGCTTCCTGATCCACCTGTTCGCATCCTGGTACATGCGTGGCGAAGCGGGCTACTCGCGCTTCTTCTCGTACACCAACCTGTTCATCGCCAGCATGCTGTTCCTGATCCTCGGCGATAACCTGCTGTTCATCTACTTCGGCTGGGAAGGCGTGGGCCTGTGCTCGTACCTGTTGATCGGTTTCTACTACAGCAACCGCAACAACGGTAACGCAGCGCTCAAGGCATTCATCGTCACCCGTATCGGCGACGTGTTCATGGCCATCGGCCTGTTCATCCTGTTCGCCCAGCTGGGTACTCTGAACGTGCAGGAACTGCTGGTTCTGGCACCGCAGAAGTTCCAGGCGGGTGACACCTGGATGGTCCTGGCGACCTTGATGCTGCTCGGCGGTGCGGTCGGTAAGTCGGCCCAGTTGCCGTTGCAGACCTGGCTCGCCGATGCGATGGCCGGCCCGACGCCGGTCTCGGCGCTGATCCACGCGGCGACCATGGTGACCGCAGGCGTCTACCTGATCGCCCGTACCAACGGCCTGTTCCTGCTGGCGCCAGACATCCTGCACCTGGTAGGCGTGGTAGGTGGCGTTACCCTGGTCCTGGCTGGCTTCGCCGCGCTGGTACAGACCGACATCAAGCGGATCCTCGCCTACTCGACCATGAGCCAGATCGGCTACATGTTCCTGGCCCTGGGCGTTGGCGCCTGGGACGCGGCGATCTTCCACCTGATGACCCACGCCTTCTTCAAGGCCCTGTTGTTCCTCGCTTCCGGTGCGGTGATCGTTGCCTGCCACCACGAGCAGAACATCTTCAAGATGGGCGGCCTGTGGAAGAAACTGCCTCTGGCCTACGCCAGCTTCGTGGTCGGTGGCGCCGCCCTGGCTGCCCTGCCGATCGTGACCGTGGGCTTCTATTCCAAGGACGAGATCCTCTGGGAAGCCTTCGCCAGCGGCAACACCGGCCTGCTGTATGCCGGCCTGGTCGGTGCGTTCATGACCTCGCTGTACACCTTCCGCCTGATCTTCATCGCCTTCCACGGCGAAGCCAAGACCGAAGCCCATGCCGGCCACGGCATCAGCCACTGGCTGCCACTGGGCGTGCTGATCGTGCTGTCGACCTTCATCGGTGCCTGGATCACCCCGCCGCTGGCAGGCGTGCTGCCTGAAAGCGCCGGTCACGCCGGTGGCGAAGCCAAACATGCGCTGGAGATCACCTCGGGGGCCATCGCCATCGCCGGTATCCTGCTCGCGGCCCTGCTGTTCCTGGGCAAGCGTCGCCTCGTCAGCGCGGTCGCCAACAGCGGCATCGGTCGTGTGCTGTCGGCCTGGTGGTTCGCCGCCTGGGGCTTCGACTGGATCTACGACAAGCTGTTCGTCAAACCTTACCTGCTGATCAGCCACATCCTGCGCAAGGACCCGGTTGACCGCAGCATCGGCCTGATCCCTCGGATGGCTCGCGGCGGCAACGTCGCCATGAGCAAGACCGAAACCGGCCAGCTGCGTTGGTACACCGCTTCGATCGCCGTTGGCGCAGTGCTGGTACTCGGCGCTGTGGTAGTGGCCGCGGTATGACCATGAAACTTGCGAACCTTGCGAACCTTGCGACTCTGCAAAAGGAAACGAACCCGTCATGATTTTGCCTTGGCTGATCCTGATTCCCTTCATCGGCGGCTTCCTGTGCTGGCTGGGTGAGCGCTTCGGCGCCACCCTACCGCGCTGGATCGCGCTGCTGACCATGTCCCTGCTGCTCGGCATCGGCCTGTGGCTGTGGGGCACCGGCGACTACACCCTCGCCCCCGCTCCGGGCGCCGAGCCGGCCTGGGCCCTGGAATACAAAGTCCAGTGGATCCAGCGCTTCGGCATCAGCATCCACCTGGCCCTCGACGGCCTGTCGCTGCTGATGATCCTGCTCACCGGCCTGCTCGGTGTGCTGTCGGTGCTGTGCTCCTGGAAAGAGATCCAGCGTCACGTCGGCTTCTTCCACCTCAACCTGATGTGGATCCTCGGCGGCGTGGTCGGTGTATTCCTGGCCCTGGACCTGTTCCTGTTCTTCTTCTTCTGGGAAATGATGCTGGTGCCGATGTACTTCCTCATCGCGCTCTGGGGTCACAGCTCGGCAGACGGCAAGAAGACCCGGATCTACGCGGCGACCAAGTTCTTCATCTTCACCCAGGCCAGCGGCCTGATCATGCTGGTGGCGATCCTTGGTCTGGTACTGGTCAACTACACCAACACCGGCGTCATCACTTTCAACTACAGCGACCTGCTCAAGGCTGAGCTGCCGGCCGGTACCGAGTACCTGCTGATGCTGGGCTTCTTCATCGCCTTCGCGGTGAAGCTGCCGGTGGTACCGTTCCACTCCTGGCTGCCGGATGCCCACGCCCAGGCACCGACCGCAGGCTCCGTGGACCTGGCGGGTATCCTGCTGAAGACCGCGGCCTACGGCCTGCTGCGCTTCGCCCTGCCGCTGTTCCCGAATGCCTCGGCGGAGTTCGCGCCTATCGCCATGACCCTGGGTCTGATCGGCATCTTCTACGGCGCGTTCCTGGCCTTCGCGCAGACCGACATCAAACGCCTGATCGCCTTCTCCAGCGTGTCGCACATGGGCTTCGTGCTGATCGGCATCTACTCCGGCAGCCAACAGGCTCTGCAAGGGGCGGTGATCCAGATGCTGGCACACGGCCTGTCGGCCGCTGCGCTGTTCATCCTGTCCGGTCAGTTGTACGAGCGCCTGCACACCCGTGACATGCGCCAGATGGGTGGCCTGTGGCACCGCATCGCCTACCTGCCTGCCATCAGCCTGTTCTTCGCCGCCGCTTCCCTGGGCCTGCCAGGCACCGGCAACTTCGTCGGCGAATTCCTGATCCTGATCGGCAGCTTCGTGCATGTGCCTTGGATCACCGTGATCGCCACCACCGGCCTGGTCTTCGGTTCGGTCTACTCGCTGATCATGATCCACCGCGCCTACTTCGGTCCGGCCAAGGCCGAAACCGTGCTGGCCGGCATGGACGCTCGCGAGCTGATCATGGTTCTGGGCCTGGCGGTGCTGCTGGTGCTGCTGGGCGTGTATCCGCAGCCGTTCCTCGACACCTCTGCCGCCACCATGAGCGGTGTGCAGCAGTGGCTCGGTTCCGCTTTCACTCAACTCGCTTCGGCCCGGTAAGAGCGCTATGGAATTCACCACTCAACACTTCATCGCATTGGCGCCGATGCTGATCACCACCATCACCACGGTGGTGGTGATGCTGGCGATCGCCTGGAAGCGCAATCACTCGCAGACCTTCCTGCTGTCCACCGTGGGGCTGAACCTGGCCCTGTTGTCGATTCTGCCGGCGCTGAAGGTCGCGCCGCTGGCGGTGACCTCGCTGGTCACCATCGACAAGTTCGCCTGCCTTTACATGGCGATCATTCTGGTCGCCACCCTGGCCTGCGTCACCCTCGCCCACGCCTACCTCGGCGAAGGCGCCAAGGGCTTCCCGGGCAACCGTGAAGAACTGTACCTACTGCTGCTGATGTCGGCCCTCGGTGGCCTGGTGCTGGTCAGCGCCAACCACCTGGCGGGCCTGTTCATCGGTCTGGAGCTGCTTTCGGTGCCGGTCTACGGCCTGGTGGCGTACGCCTTCTTCAACAAGCGATCGCTGGAAGCCGGCATCAAGTACATGGTCCTGTCCGCTGCCGGCTCGGCCTTCCTGCTGTTCGGCATGGCCCTGCTGTACGCCGACGCCGGTAGCCTGACCTTCGACCAGATCGGCAAGGCCCTGGCCGCGACCAACATGCCGAGCCTGCTGGCCCAACTGGGCCTGGGCATGATGTTGGTCGGCCTGGCCTTCAAGTTGTCGCTGGTACCGTTCCACCTGTGGACCCCGGACGTGTACGAAGGTGCTCCGGCGCCGGTCGCCGCATTCCTTGCCACTGCCAGCAAGGTCGCGGTGTTCGCCGTGGTCGTGCGCCTGTTCATGCTCTCTCCTGCGGCCAGCAGCGGCGTGCTGAGCACCGTCCTGGCAGTGATCGCGGTCGCCTCGATCCTGATCGGCAACCTGCTGGCGCTGACCCAGAGCAACCTCAAGCGTCTGCTCGGTTACTCGTCCATCGCCCACTTCGGCTACCTGGTGATCGCGCTGGTCGCCAGCAAGGGACTCGCGCTGGAAGCCATGGGCGTGTACCTGGTCACCTACGTGATCACCAGCCTGGGCGCCTTCGGTGTCATCACCTTGATGTCCTCGCCTTACGGCGGTCGTGACGCCGATGCGTTGTACGAATACCGCGGCCTGTTCTGGCGCCGTCCGTACCTGACCGCGGTACTGACCGTGATGATGCTGTCGCTGGCGGGTATCCCGCTGACCGCCGGCTTCATCGGCAAGTTCTACATCATCGCTACCGGCGTCGAGTCGCACCTGTGGTGGCTGGTCGGAGCCCTGGTGATCGGTAGCGCCATCGGCGTTTACTATTACCTGCGTGTCATGGTCACCCTGTACCTGGTCGAGCCGAACCTGCGTCGCCACGACGCCCCGTTGAAGTGGGAGCAACGTACTGGTGGCGTGATGCTGCTAGCTATCGCCATCCTCGCCTTCATCCTCGGCGTGTACCCGCAGCCGCTGCTGGATCTGGTGCAACAAGCCGGTCTGCAGTTGATCGGTTGATCGCAACGCAATAAAAAACACCCCGCTCATGCGGGGTGTTTTTTTATCTGTGTCAACGAGCGCCTGGCTAGTTGCCTGAAACCGAGGTTTCCCGTTGCCCGGCAGCACGCCGCAGTTCACTGTTGGCAGACGGAAGATGGACCGCAGGGTTGGGCATGCCGCTGGGTGACAACTCATGGGTCATTTCGAACTCAGCCCTGACTGACCAACCGCAGGCTTCCTGGGTGCACTGTAAATACGCCACTCTCAAGAAGATATGACGCCCTTCGCTAGTACGAATACGCATCTTGCTGTTGCAATGCGGACAGACCAACTTATACGTACTCACGGCAAGTACCTGTAATGATTGGGGATTTGTTTGGTTTGTAAGATTAATCGTCGACCTGTGTCAGTATTGATTACGATGCAGAAAGGTCTTTTCGTTGCTTCATGCTTCATTCCGAAATATCCTCAAAATGCAGTTTTTCTACTCTTAATCATTAGTTTAAGCCTAGGGAATGACGCAAAAACAGTAATGGATATCCATAATGAGTAGTGTTTTTTCGCTTCGGTGCTCCTACGCCTCAAACAACTGACCGGCACGAACACCGATGTGCAGCTTGCCAGAGCCTTGAATGTGAGCCCCCAGACACTCAGCAGCTGGAAAATGCGCGCTAGCATTCCGTACTCTTTATGCGTAGAGCTCGCCCGACAGAACGCTTGCTCCCTTGACTGGCTGCTGTTGGGTGAAGGTACCCTCGCAAACCACACCAACGGCCAGTCCGATTGGGAGAGCGCAGCGCTCGACGACTTGCGCAGTCTGTCCCTGGCTGATCGTCAGGCCGCGCTGTTGTTCATCAAGGACAAACAACGCCTGCAGGAACTCGAGCGCAGGCTCGACAGGCTCGCCAGCTCCGTGGCCGACATCCAGCCCGACTGACTTCAGCGACGCCAGCGCTGCAGGATGTCGCGCATGTCCACCGCGTCCAGCCACACCATCAGCTTGATACAGACGGGAATCACCGCCACCGCCGCGACGAACGCAGCCATGCCAGGCGTGAGCGATGGCACCAGAGAGGTCAATAGGGGTTCGAACAAGTAGCCAACGCCCAGTGCGAGGAGCACCAACAGTCCTTGGCTGAGCGTCGACAGACGCTCGCGAGGCACCAGGATCATTTGCCCACGCGCTAGCGTGATCAGCACTGCTCCCAGAAACGCGCCAAACAGCACCCGGCCTTCGTCCTCGATACGCTCGCTCAATACGGCGCCTAGCCACGACAAATCATCCATGCTGCTCTCCCTTTTGGCCCGTACAGCGCTCGCCGGTGCCAGCCAGCACTTTCATGGCGGCCGCCTCCAGATAACGTGAGTAACAAAGAGACAGTGCGCGTCCGTGTCGATGCCTCCCGACATCCTCCAGACGCCGATAGCCCCGTTCACGCAGGACGGCTCGCCAGGTAGCGAACTCCCTCGCGGCGTCGATGGCTGCGCAGCGTACGGCCAGTCCTAAGCGTGCATCGCTGACGCATGCATCCAGCGCGAGTCGCTCGCGTAGCTCCGACAAGTCGATACGTGGCCAAAAAGGATCGTGGCAATCGGGAAAGCGCGGCCCAGGCAGGGACGTGGAGGTCGTGTCCATTGCGTCAATCCTCGGCGAGCATGCCATAGCGGATGGCCTTGATTACTGCAGCAACCCGCGTGGAAACGTCGAATTTGCGCAGAATGTTGCCGACATGGAAGTTCACCGTGGATTCCTTGCATTCCAGGATCTGTCCGATCTCCCAAGAGCTTTTGCCATAGGCACACCACAGCAGCACCTTCTCCTCACGGGGTGTCAGGCGAATGGGCAACTCTGCTGGATGCTCGGCCGTCGGTTGTAGGTTGGTACTCATCATCAGCCTCCACAAGTCATTGCCGGTAGCGGCGGGCTAAGGAGCCGCCGCGATAAGCACCAACTTACGTAGCCCAAGGTCTGGGCTCCACTCGTGCAGCTTGTAAAGCGACCTCCTACAAATCCGTTTCCATTCACGTCTGCCAATTAACCAGGACAGCGCGTGCTTTACCGGGCACTTCGCTCGTCACAACGCCACTGCCCTAACACACCTTTGCCTGGAGCTGTTCGATGCGTCCCGTTTTGCCACTCTCGTCCCGTCTTGGCCTGCTGGCCCTGTTCACGGCTGGCCAGCCCGCGTGGGCGGCACCCGCGATTGAGCTGGGCCAGGTGTTGATCAACGATGAGCAGCAGAGCGAACTGGATGATGTCCGCGCACGTCTTCAGCAAGTGCCGGGTGGCAGCAACCTGATCGACATGCACCGCGTGGGGCAAGGTCGGGTTGCCAGCAACCAGGACGTACTGGCCTATCAGCCGGGGGTGGTCGCCCAATCGGCGGGCAACGACGGGATCAAGCTGTCGATCCGTGGCTCGGGCATCAACCGGGCGCCCGGCGCCCACGGCTCCGGTGTGTACACAATGTTCGACGGCCTGCCCCTGACCGGCCCCGGTGGTACCCCTTACGAACTGTTCGAGCCCCTTTGGCTGAGCCGCGCCGAAGTGTTGCGTGGCGCCAACGGCTTCGACCAGGGCGCCCTGGCGCTGGGCGGGGCGATCAACTACGTGACCCACACCGGCTACGATGCCGCTCCCTTGCAACTGCGTTACGAAGTCGGCAGTCGCGGCTACCAGCACCGCCATATCAGCTCCGGCCAAGTGCTGGGCACCCTCGATTATTACGTGGCGCTGACCGACTCGGAGTATGACGGCTATCAGGAACACAGCAGCGGCAGCGCCAAGGGCATCGCCGCCAACGTTGGCTACCGTTTCAACCCCAACCTGGAAACCCGCTTCTACCTGCGTTACCGGGAAACCGAGAACGACCTGGCCGGACGTCTGACCAAACAGCAGATCAAGCACGATCCGCGCGCCGCCAACGCTGCCTATCTGTCCCGTGACGACAGCCGTCCGCAACCGGGCAGCACCTGGGTGGCGAACAAGACCACGTTCTACCTGGAGGACGACTCGCGGCTCGAAGCCGGGCTGGTCTATCACGACTACCCGATGGACCTTCGCGAGGGACCGATGCGCCTGAAGGTCGCCTATAGCGATGTCAGCGGTACGTTGAATTATGTTCGCCGCGACACCCTGTTCGGTCATGACAGCAAAACCACGGTCGGATGGCGCACCACCAAGCACCTGCCCAACAGCGGCGCCTCGCAGTTCGCCCGCAGCGGCGACGTGTTCGGCCCACGTAGCCGCGACTTCACCTACCAGGGTTCGGATACCGTGGTGCACATCGGCAATGACCTGGAGCTGATACCCGACCTGTGGCTGACCAGCGGCCTGGCGATGGTCTATACCCGCCGCGAAAGCGCCGTCACCTGGCCTGATAATGGCGGCAAGGTCAGCCAGCATGACTGGGACTACGCCCCTCGTCTGGGCCTACGCTACGACATCAGCCCCCAGTTGCAGATATACGGCAACCTCAGTCGCTCGGTGGAGCCGCCACACCCCTGGGCACTGATCTGGAGTTCCCCGGTCGCCACACAACCGATCGAGATGCAGAACCAGACCGCCACCACCCTTGAACTGGGAGCCCGCGGTGATTCGCTGCTGGGCCGGTGGGACCTGGCCTGGTATTACTCGCAGGTGCGCCATGAGCTGCTGCTCGCGGAAATCGTCCAAGGCATGCCGGCGAAGGAATTCAATGCCAGCCCAACCGTGCACCAGGGCGTCGAAGCCGGTCTGGACAGCACATTGTGGGAGCAGCCGGGCACAGGCCGGTTGAGCCTGCGCCAGGCCTATACTTTCAGCGACTTCCATTATCGCGACGACGATCAGTTCGGTGACAACCGCCTGCCAGGCATACCCATGCATTACTACCAGGCAGAGCTGCGTTACGACTGGCCCAGCGGCTTCTACGCGGGGATCAACACGCAAATGGCATCGAAGGTCCAGGTCGACTACGCCAACAGCTATCACGCCGATGCCTACACCTTGCTCGGTGCGCGCCTGGGCTGGGACTCGCCGAAGCAGGACTGGCAGACCTGGCTCGACCTGCGCAACCTGACCAACAAACGTTATGCGGCGACAGTAACGCCCGGCTACGACGACGCCGGCCAGGATGTCGCCCGCTCCACGCCAGGAGAAGGTTTCGGCGTGTACGCCGGGGTTTCCTACAGTTTCCGCTGAACCAAGCCGCACTGGGCTGCAACGCAGCCCTATTGCGGCAACTGCACTTGCGGCTTGGTGGAAGCGAAGATCGCCCAGCTGGACAGGAACAGCGCAGCGATCAGCGGTCCGATCACGAAACCGTTGAGCCCGAATACCGCCAGGCCGCCCAGGGTCGATACCAGGATCAGGTAATCAGGCATGCGCGTATCCTTGCCCACCAGAATCGGTCGTAGCAGATTGTCCACCAGGCCAATCACCAGCACACCGAAGGCGGTCAGGATCACCCCTTGCAGAATCGCCCCGGTCAGCAGGAAATACGCGGCCACCGGTGCCCAGATGATTCCTGCCCCCACCGCTGGCAGCAACGACAGGAAAGCCATCAGCACCGCCCAGACCAACGCGCTGGGAATGTCCAACACCCAGAAGATGAATCCACCCAAGGCGCCCTGGGTCACCGCCACCAGCACGTTACCCTTGACCGTCGCCCGCACCACCCGGCTGAACTTGAGCTGCAGACGACGCTTCTGCTGTTCGGGCAGCGGGACGGCCAGACGGACCCGACGCGCTACCTCGGCACCTTCGCGCAGGAAGAAGAACAGCAGATACAGCATCACGCCCAGGCTCACCATCAGCTCGAACGTGCCCTGGCCGAAGCTGAATGCCTTGCCGGCCAAAACCTGGCTACCCTGCGTAGCCCATTGGGTGACGTTCTCGCGCAGGCCATCGAGATTGCCCATGCCCATGCGGTCCAGGGCGTTCTGCACGAATGCCGGCAGCATTTCCTTGCCGTGTTCGATGTAGCCGGCGATGTCCAGCTGACCACTTTCGATGCGCTGGTACAGCGAGGCGCCTTCCTGCACCAGCAAGGCGCTGATGACCGCGACTGGCAATACCGCAATCAGCAGGCAGATGCACAGGGTCACCAACGCCGCGAGGTTGCGCCGCCGGCCCAGTCGCACCAGCAACTTGCGTTGCAACGGCGCAAACAGGATGCCCAGGATCACCGCCCAGAAAATCGCCCCGTAGTACGGCAGCATGATCCACACGAAGGCGATGGTCACCAGGGCCAGAAGCACAGCCAGTGCTTTGTTCTGCAGCGAGGTTTCGTTCATGGGCGTTCCTTGAATGTCCTGGAACATTAGTGCTCGGCGTCATCGAAAAAGTGCCATCGCCCACTTGATTCAGGTCAATGCACCTGAGCTCCCGACGTTCTAGCATCCGCGCCTTTACCTCCCGGTGCGTCATGACCTCCCTCGCCAAACCCGAACTGCTGGCTCCCGCGGGCAGCCTCAAGACTCTGCGCTACGCCTTCGCCTACGGTGCCGATGCGGTCTACGCCGGCCAGCCGCGCTACAGCCTGCGGGTGCGCAACAACGAATTCGACCATGCCAACCTGGCTCAGGGTATCGACGAGGCGCACGCCCTGGGCAAGCGTTTCTACGTGGTGGTCAACATCGCCCCGCACAACGCCAAGCTGAAAACCTTTCTCAAGGACCTGGCGCCAGTGATCGGCATGGGACCGGATGCGCTGATCATGTCCGATCCAGGGCTGATCATGTTGGTGCGCCAGCACTTCCCGCAGATGCCGGTGCACCTGTCGGTGCAAGCCAACACGGTGAACTGGGCCAGTGTGCAGTTCTGGCAGCAACTCGGGCTGAGCAGGGTGATCCTTTCACGCGAGCTGTCGCTGGAGGAAATCGCGGAGATCCGCCAGCACGTACCGGACATGGAGCTGGAGGTCTTCGTCCATGGCGCGCTGTGCATGGCCTATTCCGGTCGCTGCCTGCTTTCGGGCTACCTGAACAGGCGTGACGCCAATCAGGGCAGTTGCACCAACGCCTGCCGCTGGAAGTACGATGCGACCCCCGCCACCGAGACCGTCACCGGCGATATCGTCCGACAGGTGGAGCCGACCCTGGGCCTGGGCACGCCCACCGATCAGGTGTTCCTGCTGCAGGAAAGCAGCCGTCCAGGCGACAGCATGCCGGCCTTCGAGGATGAGCACGGCACCTACATCATGAACGCCAAGGACCTGCGGGCCGTCCAGCACGTCGAGCGTTTGCTGCACATGGGCGTGCATTCACTGAAGATCGAAGGACGCACCAAATCGCACTTCTACTGCGCCCGGGCCGTGCAGTCCTATCGCCAGGCCATCGACGATGCCGCCGCGGGTCGACCGTTCGATCGGGGCCTGATGCTCAACCTCGAGTCGCTCGCCCAGCGCGGCTACACCGAAGGCTTCCTGCGCCGCCATGTGCATGACGAATACCAGAACTACCAGCGCGGCAACTCGGTCTCCGAGTACCAGCAGTTCGTCGGCGAACTGACCGGAGAACGGGTCGACGGGCTGGCTGAGGTACGGGTCAAAAACCGCTTCGCGGTCGGCGATCAGCTGGAGTTGATGACCCCCTACGGCAACTATCATTTCGAACTGGACCATCTGCGCGACATGAAGCACCAGCCGGCAATGGTGGCGCCGGGCGATGGTCACGTGGTCTACCTGCCGATTCCCGAGCAGGTGCCACTGAAGTTCGCACTGCTCATGCGCGAACTGCCTGCCCCAGCATAAACGGGCAATGGGCCGGCACCTGCGCTATGCTGCCGGCCGTCACCCGATCGGTCATGCCATCCAAGGAGCCGCCATGCTGCGCAAACCGCTGTTCACCCTCGGCCTGCTCGCCGTCGCCACCCTGGCCCAAGCTGCGCAAACCATCGATGTCTACCGCGACCCCAACTGCGGTTGCTGCAAGGCCTGGATCAGCCACCTGCGCGACAACGGCTTCACCGTCAACGACCATGTCGAGCCGAACATGAGCGCCGTCAAGCAGCGCCTGGGCGTGGCGCCACGTCTGGCCTCGTGCCACACCGGGGTGATCGACGGCAAATTCGTCGAGGGCCATGTGCCGGCCGAACAGGTCCGCTTACTGGCGGCCCGCGACGACCTCAAGGGCCTCGCCGTGCCTGGCATGCCGATGGGCTCGCCAGGCATGGAGATGGGTGACCAAAAGGACGCCTACCAGGTTATCGGTGTGACCCAGGATGGCAAGGACACCGTGGTCGCCGACTATTGATGCTCAGCCTGTGGGCGCTGTTTCTCAGCGCCTTCGGCGCCGCCACGCTGCTGCCGCTGCAATCGGAAGCCGTACTGGTCGGTTTGCTGTTGCGCCAGCCCGATGCCTGGCTGACCTTGCTGCTGGTGGCCACCGCGGGCAACGTGCTCGGCTCGGTGGTCAACTGGCTGCTGGGCCGAGCGATCGAGCACTTGCGTCACCGGCGCTGGTTCCCGTTCAGTGAGGCGCAACTCACCCGCGCCCAGGCGCGATATCGGCGCTGGGGGCAGTGGTCCCTGCTGCTGAGTTGGATGCCGGTCATCGGCGACCCGCTCACGCTGATCGCCGGGGTCATGCGCGAGCCCTTCTGGCGCTTCCTGTTGCTGGTGACCTTGGCCAAGGCGGGTCGTTACAGCGTCGTGGCGATGATCACCCTGGGGTGGTTTCATCCCTGGTAACACCTTTACCGGTTAAGGTAATGCCTCCGGCTGTTACAGTCGCAAATTCCTACATGGTCCTACACGGAGTGCCCCCATGCTGCGCGCAACCGCCCTGGCCCTTACCTGCCTTGTGGCAGGCACCGCCATCGCCGCCGAGTCCGCCACCTATGGCAAACAGCTAGAAGGCTTCCCCTACCCCCATCCATTGAAGCACTTCGACTTCAAGTCCCAAGGCCAGGACCTGCAGATGGGCTACATGGACGTGCCAGCCAAGGGCAAGGCCAACGGTCGCAGCGTGGTGCTGATGCACGGCAAGAACTTCTGCGCAGCCACTTGGGAAACCACCATCGACGCCTTGAGCCAGGCCGGCTACCGGGTGATCGCCCCTGACCAGATCGGCTTCTGCACCTCGAGCAAACCGGCGCACTACCAGTACAGCTTCCAGCAATTGGCGACCAACACCCACGCCCTGCTCGAGAAGCTGGGCGTGGGCCAGGCGGTGATCCTCGGCCACTCCACCGGTGGCATGCTGGCCACTCGCTACGCTTTGATGTACCCGCAGCAGGTCGAGCGCCTGGCGATGGTCAACCCGATCGGCCTGGAGGACTGGAAAGCCATGGGCGTGCCCTACCGCACGGTGGATCAGTGGTACGAGCGCGAGCTCAAGCTCAATGCCGAAGGCGTGCGTAACTATGAACGCAAGACCTACTACGCCGGGCGCTGGAAGCCCGAGTACGAGCGCTGGGTGCACATGCTGGTGGGGTTGAACCAAGGCCCTGGGCATGAAGCGGTGGCATGGAACTCGGCGCTGATCTACGACATGATCTTCACCCAGCCGGTCTACCACGAGTTCCACAACCTGAAAATGCCGACCCTGTTGTTGATCGGTGACCAGGACACCACGGCGATCGGCAGCGATATCGCCTCGCCTGCGCTCAAGGCCCAGCTGGGTCACTACAAGGAATTGGGTCCACGGGTGGCCAAGTTGATTCCCCAAGGCCAATTGGTGATCTTCCCCGGCATGGGCCATGCACCGCAGATCGAGGAGCCGGAGCAGTTCCACAAGGCTCTGCTCGACTGGCTCGGCCGCTGAGACACGTCAACCGAAGCGTTGCAGCTGCATTTCGCGCAGACGGCTGAGGGTGCGCTGATAAGCGAATGCGAGGTAGCCCTGGGTGTAAAGCGCATCCAGCGGTACCTCGGCCTCCAGGTACAGGGCCACCCGGCGGTCATAGCATTCGTCCACGAGTGCGATGAAGCGGCGGACGGCATCGTCCTTGGGCGACAGCATCGGCAGTTCGCGCTCGCCCGCTTCCACCCGCGCCGCCGCATCCTCGGTGCCCCTGGCGATGCGCCCAGCACGCTGCTGACCACCCAACACGGGTACATCCTGCACCAGGATCGCCTGGTAGCGGTCGCACAGCACCATGAAATCGGTCGCTGCCAGAGGTTGCTCGCATAGCTGAGCGAAGCGGCACCAGATCACCTGAGCGCTGCGCCTGATGACCTGGATCTGGCGCGAGCCTATCGCCAGCGGCTCGACCGTTCCGGCTTGGCCATGGCTCAATATCTCGA
This sequence comes from Pseudomonas sp. HD6422, assembly GCF_025377065.1. NCBI lineage: Bacteria > Pseudomonadati > Pseudomonadota > Gammaproteobacteria > Pseudomonadales > Pseudomonadaceae > Pseudomonas > Pseudomonas sp. HD6422. Next base: position 86,583 of record NZ_JAHWIW010000025.1, read on the forward strand.
ACGCCTGCCCAAGTGCACCTCTGTCTCCGGCAGTGGCCACCCAGTAACGCTGCCGCGCTTGTCCCGGGTGCGTTCGATGGTCCTGCGGGCCGGCCACCGAGAGCACCTGCATGTGGCGCTCGATGGCGGCGATCGCTGGCAGAAAACGCTCCCGGTTGAAACCGTCACTGTAGAGTTGTCCAGGCGGCTGGTTGGAGGTGGCGACGATCACCACGCCTTGATCGAACAGGACTTGGAACAGCCGGCCGAGGATGATCGCGTCACCGATGTCGCTGACGAACATTTCGTCGAAACAGAGCACCCGGATCTGCCCAGCCAGCTCGCGCGCCAAGGCCTTGAGAGGGTCAGGCGTGCCGTTTAGCTGGAACAGGCGCTGATGAACCCAGGCCATGAAGTGATGGAAGTGCTGGCGCCGCGCCGGGATCTCGAGGCAGCGGTAAAACAGATCCATGAGCCAGGTCTTGCCCCGGCCGACCGGGCCCCAGAGGTACAGCCCCTGGGGACGATGACCTTGTTCGAGTGCCTCGAAGCAGGCGTGCAGCGCGGCGACCGCCTCGACCTGGGCAGGGTCACGGACATAGCCATGCTCGGTCAGAGCCTCATGGTAGAGCGATTGCGGAGTGGGCATGGCATCCAGTCTGGGCCTGTGAGGGCTCCATTGTCTGCACTGGCCCTATCGACGGCAAGCCGCCGCCGGCACATTCATCACGGTCGCCCAGGGCTCGTCGCGGCAACCGTAGGATCCAGCTTGCCGACGCTGCGTCGGTACAGCCGACCGGCACCCTCAATTCTGCTCCAGGCCGACCTTCAACAATGCTCCATCCTTGGCATCGGTCAGGAGGTACAGATAGCCGTCCGGACCCCCCCGCACATCGCGGATCCGCGCCTTCAGCTCGCCCAGCAGGCGCTCCTCGTGCACGATCTTGTCGCCATCGAGCTGCAGGCGGATCAGCTCCTCGCTGGCCAGGGCGCCGATGAACAGGTCGTGGTCCCAGGCCTTGAAGGTCGGGTTGTCGTAGAAGGCCATGCCACTGATACCCGGCGACTTCTCCCAGACATGATGCGGACCGACCATGCCTTCGACTTGCTCACCCTTGGCCTCGGGAATCGGCAGCATCGAATAATTGATCCCGTGGGTGGCGATCGGCCAGCCGTAGTTCTTGCCCGCTTGCGGGATGTTGATCTCATCGCCGCCGCGTGGTCCGTGCTCATGAGTCCAGAGCTTGCCGGACCACGGATTGAGCGCCGCGCCCTGCTGGTTGCGGTGGCCGTAAGACCAAATCTCCGGGCGCACATTGTGCTGGCCGACGAACGGGTTGTCCTTGGGCACCGTCCCATCGGGCAGGATGCGCACTACCTTGCCTTGCAGCTTGTCCAGGTCCTGCGCGGTAGCACGCTGGTTGTTTTCGCCCAGGGCGATGAACAGGTAGCCGTCACGATCGAATACCAGTCGCGAGCCGAAGTGATTACCCACCGACAGTTTCGGCTGCTGGCGGAAGATCACCCTGAAGTTCTCCAGCCGGGCGCGGTCTGCCGACAACTGGCCGCGCCCCACCGTCGTCCCGGCCTTGCCGTCGTCGCCGGCTTCGGCGTAGGACAGGTAGACGGTACGGTCCTTGTCGAACTCTGGCGACAGGACCACGTCCAGCAGGCCGCCCTGGCCTTCGGCCCAGACCTTGGGCACCCCACTGATCGGCGCGCCAACCTTCCCCTCCGCGCTGATCACCCGCAGATTACCCGCACGCTCGGTCACCAGCATATCCTTGCCGCCAGGCAGGAACGCCAGGGCCCAGGGGTTTCGCAGGCCATCGGCGATGGTACTGACGGTGAGCTGTCCTTCCTCGCTGGGAAACTGCTGGACAGGCGCCGCATGCGCCAACAATGGCAACACGGCAGCGGCGGCAAGGGTGGTCAACCAGTGGCGTCGAAGCATGGGGGCATCCTTTCTCAGGGGCTCACGGTGCACGTTGCGAGTCACGCGGGGGCCGGGTGGGTTCCAACCTGGGCGTCTGCTGCTCACGGCGCAGGTTGTCGCCATTGCCGATGCCGCGGTTATCCAGGGTTGGGGGGCGGATGTTGGGCTCAGTCGAGGGGCCGCGCACGGGCGGGGTCGCTGGCAAGGTGCCCTGGCGACTGTTGGGGTTGGCCCGCTTTATCGGACTGTTGTACGGATTGTTGTCGTTGGCGGCGAGCTGCAATGGCTGGTGTGGTTCGGCTTGCACGGCCACGCTCAGCAGCAGGCCAACGACCAGGGTCGGCAATACTCGATTCATGCTTCACCTCCTGTACGAAAAGTCGCGCCTAAGGGTTCGATAGCCTAAGGCGCGAAGGGTTCGAGGCAAAAGTGTGAGCGTGGGTTTAGTTGATTCCTGATGTTTCAGTATGGACCTTTGCCAGGACCTCAGTACGCCATGCTCCACGTCAGGGTGTACGTACGTCCGCGTCCTTGGTAGTCATAGAGGTAAGCCGGCCCATAGGTCGGCGAATAGAACAAGGTTGCGCGCTGGCCCCAGACGGTACTGTACTGCTTGTCCAGCAGGTTCTGGATACCCGCGCTGAGGGTGCCGAACCCGGTGTCCTGGCTGGCGAGCAGGTCGAAGGTGGTGTAACCGTCGATTTCGTGGTCGGCATCGTCCTTCAAGCTGAACGCGTGATTGGCCTGCAACCGGACATTGCGCCCATCACCCTTCCAACCGACGAATGCAGTGGCCTTGGACAGCGAGGCATAGCGGGCATCGCGTTTGATCCAGCCACCGTCGGCATCCTCTTCTTCCGACCGGGTCAGGTGCAAGGTGCCACCGCTTTCCCAGCCACTTTGGAAATGCCGGGTAAGCGCACCTTCGAAACCGAAGTCACGACTCTTCTGATCTTCGACGTCGATGGTCAGGGTTTGTGAGTCGACGTTGATGATCTTGTCCGACCAGATGTAATACAGCGCTGCCTGGGCATCCCAATCCAGATCGCCGTAACGCCACCCGAGCTCGACCTGGCGGCTCTTGATACCGGCCAACGGATTGTCCGCCACGCTCATGCCAGCCTTGCCGTAGTACTTGGCCGGGTCCGGCAGGTCGAAGCCTTCGCCATAGTTGGTCCAGATCTGATGGCCGTTCTTGAAGTCGTAGATCGCGCCGACGTTATACAGGTTGACCTGATAGTCGTTGCTGCCACCGGGTACGCCCTTGAAGTCGCTGACATCTACGTCCATCTGCTGACGTCGGGCGCCCCCGGACAGCGTCAGGTTGTCGGTGGCGTGCCAGTCGAGCTGGGCATACACCGAGACCCCGTCGACCCGATAGCCGGGATAGCGATCGGCCTTGCTCTGTTTCTCAAGATCGAGTCCACCGCTTTCCGACGAGGTCAGGGCATCGAACGTGGTTTGCTGGGCATTGAAACGCTCGCGATCGAGGTCGACGCCATAGGTCAGCTTGAGCGTGTCCCACTGTTTGGCGAACAGCCCCTTGAGGCTGGTGACTTCGAAGTTCTGCTGCGATGCGGCGAAGTAGACCCCGCGCGAGCCGGTAGGCGTAGCGCGATTGTAGTAAGGGAACGGGTAGAAGTTGTCGTCTTCCTTTCGGTACGAGGCCTGCAGGTAGAAATCCTGACCCAGCACATCCGTGTGGTGGTAGTTGGCGTTGAACAAGAAGCGTCGGGTCCGCGGCTCCAGGTCAGAGGAATAGCCGCTGCGCAGCTCGGCATCCTCCAGGTCGGAGGGTGCGTTGTGGTTCAGGTTGGGGAAGTAGATACCCGTGCTACCGTGGTTGCCGGAATCATAATACTGCGCCAGCAGGTCGAGGCTTTGCTCATCGGACAGCTTCAGGCCCAAACTGCCGAGCACATCGATGGTGCGGTTGTACTGCAGATCGGTCTGCGTGTTGTCGATGAAGATCTGGTCGCCCGCTCCGTCGTAGAAGGCTTCGTTCTGCTCTCCGGAAACGCCCAGGCGGGCATTGATTCGATCATTGCCGCCGCTGATCGACTGCGCGAAACGAGTTGCCAGGTCATCGCTGTTGTTGAAGCCGCTACTGGCACCAAGCTGGGTCTCGAAGCGCGCATCCCCCGCCTCGCCCTTCTTGGTCACGATGTTGATGATGCCGCCGGTGGCGCCCCCGCCGTAAATGGCGCTGGCACCGGACAGCACTTCGACGCGTTCGACGTTGAACGGAGAAATGCTGTCGAACTGACGAGAGAGACCACGCGAACTGTTCTGGCTGACCCCGTCGATCATCACCAGCACGTTGCGCCCGCGCATGTTCTGGCCATAGTTGGTCCGCCCTTCAGGAGCCAGATCGAGGCCGGGTACCAATTTGCCGATCGCCTCCTTGAGGCTGACGCCGCTGTCGATCTGCTCACGCAGCTGTTGCTGGTCGACCACCCACACGGTGCCTGGGATTTCGCTGATCGAGGTGCTGGTGCGCGAGGCGACGCTGACTTCGATGGGCTTGAGGCTGACCGCCAGCGGTGCACTCTCGGCCTTGCGCAGGATGATGGTGCCGCTGTCGCTGAACTGCCAGGTCACGCCGCTGCCGTCGAGCAACTGCTGCAGGGCTTGCTCGACGCTGTAGCTGCCATGCACGGGGGGACTGGTCAGCCCCTGGACGTCTGCGGTGGTGTACAGCAAATGCAGACCGGCCTGGTCGGCGAAGGCGGTCAAAGCCTGGTCAAGCGGCTGCGCCGACAAATCGAGCTGTAGCTGCCGAGCCTGAATCTGTGCCGGCGCATCGTTGCTGGCCCATGCTTGCAAGGGGCCGGCAAACAAGGCCAGGACGCTGCAGGACAGCAAGGCATGGTGGAATTGACCGCCGCGACGGTGAGACTGTCCATGGGTGGACGGCGTAGGCATGAGAGGCACGAATGAGCTTCCAGACAAGTCAGAAATGAGAATGGGTTGCTGATCAGTCCCACTACGACGATCTGGCTTGCAGAAACTTGCAGTACCAAATGAAAATAATTTTGATTACTTCGGAAAAGCTCAGTAAACCACTGCCAGCCAGGGCAGATAGGTGACCTTGAGGCCGTAACGTTGCTCGAGGGTGCGCAGCAAGGCGTGAGGGTCGTCCAGATCGAACACACCGCTCACCTCAAGGGCTGCAAGTTTGCTGTCGGGCACCACAATGCGACCATGCTGATAACGTTCCAGCTCGGCCAGTACCTGACCCAATGGCTTGCCATTGAAGATGAGTTTGCCCCGTTGCCAGGCGGTCAGCGCGCTCGCGTCGGCGGCAACGGCCAATACCTGGTCGCCGAGTCGTGCCTGGCCCTTCGCCAGGACGACCTGGCCATCACGGCGAACACTGAACGTCGCATTGGCGCCCTGAACGGTATCGCCCGCGGTCTCGACCACGAAGGGGCGTGGGTCGGCGACGGTGTCGAACAGCGCCTCACCGGCGCGCAGCGTGACCCGTCGTTCCGTAGCGCTGAAAGCCACGCTCACTGCGCTGGCGCTGTTCAACAGTACCTTTGAGCCGTCGTCCAGGGTAATGCTCTGCCGCTCGCCGACACGGGTGTGATAATCGGCCAACCACAATGGTGCTTCCTGCCAACCGCAGTAACCCGCCACCACCAGCACCAGGGCGGCCGCGATGCCTGCGCTCCAGCGTTTTCGCCGTGGGCGCGGCGGCAGCGCCTCGAATGCCTGGGCGGTGGCGGTCGAGCCGAGATCCAGCCACAGCATCTCGGCCTCAACCGCCGCTTCGGTGTGATCCAGGCTGAGCTGTTTCCAGCGCTGGTAGCGTGCTTGATCGGCAGCGCTGGCAGTACCGGAATGCAGCAGCACCTGCCACTGCAGGGCATCGTCGGATAGGTCGCGGATAGGCGGGGAAGCGGGCATGGTCGAGACGTCAGTCATGGTTGTGTTTGAGCCAGTCGCGACAATGACGCAGGGCCTGGCCGATGTATTTTGCCACCATACTCTCGGAAACGCCCAGACGCTGGGCGATCTGCGCCTGGGTCAGACCTTCGACACGGTTGAACAACAATGCCTGACGGGCATTCTCTGGCAGTTGCAGCAGCGCTCGATCGAGCATCTGCAGCCGTTCCCGAGCCAGCAGGGTTGCCTCAGGTGCCGGTGCCGGACACACCATCTCTCCCGCCCCGTCACCGTGCTCATGGTGAGCAGCAAGACGCTGCTCGCGGCGCAATGCATCGATGGCCAGGTTGCCGGCCACCCGGAATATGAAACTACGTGCGTGCAATACGCGCACCGCCTGCTCGTCGATCCTCGCCAACTTGAGATAGGTCTCCTGGGCGATGTCGGCGGCACGCTGCCGATCGCTCATGCGGCGGGTCAGGAACTGCAACAGGTCGTCATAGTGCTCCTGGAAACTTGCCAGCAGACCAGACACGGGGGACGTCAGCATTGGAAAAGACACTGCCAGTAGGAAAAATTGTCGGGCGTGAATGAGAAACAGTATCTTTCATAACACGCAGGACTTTCAACTGCGGCATACGTTTGCCACACTGCAGGCTCGACTCTGCAGGCAAGGTTGCTCCCATGGTTGTCCGACTGCACCGCTGCGCTCGCCCTCTCCTGCTCCTGCTGATGCTGGGCGCCCTGCAGGCCTGTGCGTTGTTCCAGGCGCGAGACCCTCTCAACATCAGCGTCATCGGTATCGAACCGTTGCCCGGCCAGGAGCTGGAAATGCGCATGGCGGTGAAGATGCGGGTACAGAATCCGAACGAAAACGCCATCGACTACAACGGCATTGCGCTGAACCTGGAGGTCAACGGACAGCCGTTGGCAGCCGGGGTAAGCGACCAACAGGGTCATATCGGTCGCTACGACGAAGCGGTGATCACGGTGCCGGTGAGCATCACCGCATTTTCCTTCCTGCGTCAGGCCTATGGGCTCGGCAAGCTCGATTCGCTGCAGGGAATGCCTTACCGATTGCGCGGCAAGCTGGCGGGAGGACCGTTGGGCACAGTGCGCTTCACCGACGAAGGCAAACTCGACCTGCCAAAGAACGGCAGTCTTATCTGGTGAACCTCAGCGGTTGGCGCTGGCAGCGGCCATCATCTTGTTGACCTCGCTGCGCACCAGATTGGCATAGTCCGGCGGCGACATCGTCTCGAGCTCGGCGCGCACCCACTCGGCCCATTTGCCCTTGCGCCGGGACTTTTCCGAAATCAGCCGGGCAGCTTCGGCCTTGGCCTTGCCAAGGTTGTTCTGCCACATTTCGAACAGACGGGCTTTTTCCGCCTCGATCTGCGCCCGTTCCTGAAAACTCTTGTTGGCGAGATTGAAACTCATGGAATACCTGCCAATGAAAAATGGCCGCTATCTTACACCGTAGCGGTGCGACATCGGTAACCTGGGGCAACTTTCCCCTCGTGCCGACATCCATTGTTCTAACACACCATTGACGAGGACGTGCTCATGGCTCGAAAAAACCACACTGCTGCCCAAGGCGAACAGATCAAGGACCAAGTATTCAGCGAACTGCAGGCATTGATCGAAGAGTCGGAAAAGTTGCTCGACCGCAGTTCCTCTCTGGTGGGCGAGGAAGCCGATACCCTGCGCGCTCAGCTCGGGCTCAAGCTGCGCCAGGCCAGCCAGGCCGTAGGCCAGGTCCGCAGCCGGGCACAGCCGGTGGTGGAAGCGACCGAAGACTACATCGGCGGTCACCCTTGGCAGACCGTGGCGCTCTCTGCAGGCCTTGGCTTGGTAGTCGGTTTGCTGCTGGGTCGACGCGACTAGCCGGCAGTCCGGCCGGCCCGGTCAGGCGGCCTGCGCCATGGGGATACCGCTGTGAAAGCGCAGCTCCTGATCGGCAGACTGGATCAATTCAGCTTCGGCGTCTCTGACCAGCTCGATGCGGCGGGCGATATCCGCGGGCTCGCCGTACTGGTGGGCCAGTTTCAGATAGCCTTGATAGTGTCGCGCTTCACTCTTCAGCAGGCCGTGGTAGAAGCGGCTCAGTTCTTCATCCAGATGCGGCACCAGTGCATTGAAGCGCTCGCAACTACGCGCCTCGATGAACGCCCCGACCACCAGGGTATCGACCAGTTTCACAGGCTCATGAGCGCGAACCAGTCGGCGCAGTCCTGAGGCATAACGCCCAGCCGAGACCGGCCGAAGCGGCACGCCGCGACGCTTCATCAAGCGCAGTACCTGCTCGTGATGCACCAGCTCCTCACGTGCCAGGCGCGACATCATGTTGATCAGGTCAAGGTGAGTGTTGTATTTGGCGATCAGGCTCAACGCCGTGCTGGCGGCCTTGAACTCGCAGTTCTTGTGGTCGATCAGCAAGGTTTCCTGATCGGCCAACGCTGCTTCGATCCAGGCATCAGGGGTCGCGCAGCCAAGGAAAGCATCGATTTCGGGGATCAGGGACATAGGGCTACAAATCACGTTGATCAGGCAGGACCGGGGATTATACCGGCGGTGACAGCCAATGCCAGTGACTATGCTTGATGTACATCAAGCGACTGCCCCCGGGGCGCCGACTATAGTCAGCGTTGGCCACGTTAGGAAGGAGTTACCGCTCATGCAAGCTGTCCGTAGCATCCTCGTCGTGCTCGATCCAGAACATGCCCATAGCCGTGCGCTGACGCGAGCCAAGCTGATCGCTGGGGTGACAGGGGCACGTATGCATCTGTTGATGTGTCACCAGCACCACGACCATAGCGCCCTGCTCAGCTTGCTCAGTAGCCAACTGCACGATGACGGCTATGACAATGTGACTCATGAGCAGGCCTGGCACGACAGCCTGCACCAGTCGATCATCCAAGTGCAGCAGGCAGAAGGCTGCGAACTGGTGATCAAGGAGCACTGGCCGGATAACCCACTAAAGAAAGCGCTGTTGACGCCTACCGATTGGAAGCTGCTGCGTTACTGCCCATGCGCCGTGTTGATGGTCAGGAGTGAGCGCCCCTGGACCGGCGGCGTGATACTGGCCGCCGTGGACGTGGGTAACGAGGACGAGGATCATCGGTTACTGCATGCCAGCATCATCGACCATGGCTACGCCATTGCCGGGCTGGCCAAGGGCACCTTGCACGTGATCAGCGCCCATCCTTCGCCCATGCTGGCGTCGGCTGACCCAGCCTACCAGCTGAGCGAAACCATCGAACAACGCTACCGGGATGCTTGTCTGCGCTTTCAGGCGGAATACGACATCCCCAGTGAGTGCATGCATGTGAAGGAAGGTCCAGCCGATGTGCTCATACCCGAAATCGAGCAGAGGTATGACGCGGTGGTCACCGTGATCGGTACCGTAGCGCGCACGGGCATTTCAGGAGCCTTGATAGGCAATACCGCCGAAGTCGTACTGGACTCGCTGAAAGGCGATGTGCTGGTGCTGAAAAGCGAAGAGGCGATTGCGCACCTTGAAGAGCTGGCGCGTGGTTGAGAAAAGACAAAACCCCTACCTGCTCGCGCAGATAGGGGTTTTGCGAAATGAATCTTGACGATGACCTACTCTCACATG
>NZ_JAHWIW010000026.1:0-95502 GCF_025377065.1 Pseudomonas sp. HD6422
GTCCCCGTACATGTGTCCACCATGTGTCCGGTCCATACACCAAGACAAAAGGGACCCGCCGTAAAGGCGGAAGGGGCTAGTAGCGCCGCTACACACAATGGATCAACTCACGATCTAAATGCCAAGCCAAGCCAAGCCAAGCCAAACCAAACCAACTCCCCGACACCCCGCGAAGAACCAAGTGTGTAGCGGTCCACCGCGGGTGCAGGTCAGCCGGCGAAGCCGCTACGGGCACCGATGCCTCACGCGTCGTCGGCCACCCCATCGGCGCGCCAGTAAGCTGCGGCCTTGAGCGCGTCGTCCGCCACGCCCCGGTCCAGCAGCAGCGCCTTGACCTGGCGGGTCAGGGATTTCTCCAGGGCCACCCAGCTATACAACTTGCCATCGGGCAGAGGCAGCGACTCGATCAGCGCCAGCAGGTTCTCCCCACGTTTCACCCAGAGCACCTCGAGCTGCGCCTGGCTTGGTAGCGGCTGGCGCTCCTGGTCGTCCTCGATCTGGATTACCGCCAGCACCTTGCGGCCCGCGGGCAGTTCCTCAAGGCGCCGACCTATGGCCGGAATGGCGGTTTCGTCGCCGATCAGCAGATAGCTGTCGAAGATATCCGGTACCACCATCGAGGCCCGTGGTCCGGCGATGTTCAACTCCTGCCCCGGAGCCGCCTGGGCCGCCCACGTCGAGGCAGGGCCGTCGCCGTGCAGTACGAAATCGATGTCCAGCTCGTTGATCGTAAGGTCGATTCGTCGCGGTGTGTATTCGCGCATGGTCGGCCGCACGCCGCCGTCCCGGCCCAGGCCGCCTGCCTCCAGGGCCTGTTGTTGCTCAGGCGTTTCGGCAAACAGCAGCTTGACGTGGTCATCGCTGCCCAGGCTGATGAAACCCTGCAGCTCGGGGCCGCCCAAAGTGATACGGCGCATGCGCGGGGTCAGATCGGTGACGCGCAGCACTTGCAGGCGACGGCGACGGATTTCGTGGTTGACGCGATGAATGGTGTCACTCATGGGGGATCTCCGTGACGGGTGCGGCTGGCCCGGAGGCGATGGCCTTGGCGGTTTCGTTGAGCAGGCCACGGACCCGTTCGATTTCTTCGGGGGTCCAGTGGCCACTGTGCATGTGCAGGGCATGGCGGAGGTTGCCCACCGCCTCGTGGATTTCTGGCGGACGGTCATGCCCACGCAGGGCTCGCTTGCTGACATCGATGCGCATGCGCACCCCATCCAGGGCGACGGCCTGTTCGGTCAGAGCCTGGCGGCCAGCATCGGTGATGCCATACAGGCGTTTGCTGCCTTGCACCTGGCCGCTGATCAACTCGGCTTCTTCGAGGAAGTTGAGGGTGGGATAAATGACCCCCGGGCTAGGGCTGTAGCTGCCATCGAAGAGTTTTTCGATTTGGCGGATCAGGTCGTAGCCGTGTCCCGGCTGCTCGGCCAGCATCGACAGGATCAGCAGCTTGAGGTCGCCAGGGGCGAAGACCCGAGGGCCGCGCTCACCCCGCCCTGGGCGGCGCTCCAGAGGGTCATGGGCGTAAGGGTCGCGCATGGGCAGAGGCTCCGTGTGTTTAGATATATCGGAAGATATTACTCAAGATATATCTAAACACAAGCCTCGGAATGCTGATGATTATCATCTAGCTTTTCGATGGGTTGGCCGAATGCATCGCCACCTGGGGCGGTTTGCATTCGTTCGGGTTGCCAGGTTGCAAATAGGGCATGAGGATCGGTGCCATGCCCTTGAGCACTTGCACCGGCAGCGCCGAGGTGAACGTGAAGGCCTCGGCGCTTCTGCCTGGGACGAAGGCGGTAAGGGTGCCGAAGTGGTTGTCGCCCAGGTAGAACACGAACGTGGCGGTCCGGTTGAGCGAACGCGAGCCGATCAACCGACCGCCGGCGCCGAAACTCTCGATACGGTTATCGCCGGTTCCGGTCTTGCCGCCCATGACCAGCGGGGTGCCGTCCTGCAGCTTGAAACTGCCGGAAATACGCCGCGCGGTACCGGCATCGACCACCTGCGACATCGCACCTTTCAGAGCCCGCGCCACTTCCACCGGCAAGATGCGCTGACCCCGGTCCGGATCGCTGATCAGTTTGGTCTCATAAGGCGTATTGGCAGCGAAGTGCAGCGTGTCGATGCGCAGCGTCGGCAGGCGCACGCCATCGTTCTGGATGATGCCGACCAGCTCGGAGAGGGCGGCAGGGCGGTCGCCGGAACTGCCAATGGCGGTGGCCAATGAGGGCACCAGGTGGTCGAAGGGGTAGCCTACGCGTTTCCAGCGTTGGTGGATCTCGGTGAAGGCTTCGATCTCGACCATGGTGCGGATGCGGCTGTCGCGTGCGCCTTGGTGGCGGCTCTTGAACAACCAGCCGTAGACCTCCTGGCGTTCGAAGTAACTGGCGTTGAGCATTTCGGTGAGGGTGGCGCTGGGGTTCTTCAGCAGGTAGCCCAGCAGCCAGAGGTCGAGCGGGTGGACCTTGGCGATGAAGCCCTGGTCGGGCAGATTGTACCTGCCTGGGCCGTAAGCGTCGTACATCTCCACCAGGCGGCTGTCGGTGAGTTTGGCCTGGGCTGCCTTGTCGTCCTTGCTGTGTGCACGAACGAAGGCGTTGAAGGTGTCCTGCCCGGCCTCCGGGAACAGGTAGCGGTGCACTGCAGCCAGTCGCTGCGGCGTGACCCGCATGCTGTCGAGGAAGGTATCCAGACGCTGCTGGGAAGTCTTGCGCTGGTATTTTCTCCAGAAGCGCATCAGGTAGGTGCTGCCTTCCTTGTTGGCGAAGCGCGCCAGGTACTCCTGGCGGCGTGGATCGGAATCATCCTTGAGCAGCGGTACTCGGTTGTACGGCTGCTGGTAGGTGACGTAACGCACGAGGTCACGCATCAGGCGGATGAAGGGCAGGTTGATCGATTCGCGCAGGGCATCCTTGAGCGTCGGGTTGCGGCCGTTGTCCTCTTTGCGGAAGTTGTTGAACACGTGCATGCCGCCACCGGTGAAGAACGCTTCGCCGGTGTTGGCCGAGTATTTGCGTTCGAGCGCCGCGTCGAGCATGGCGTCAAGGCTCTGGTTCTTGCTGTTGAGCGCCAGCCACTCCAGCGACCACTGGGTGATGCGATCGAGGTCGGCGACCTCGACCTTCTTCAACTCGGCAGGTGGCTTGCCGGCGTATTTGTCGTGCAGCTCGGCGATGATTTCCAGGTAGGTGGTGAGCACGCGGAGCTTGGCGGTCGAACCGAGCTCTAGTTTGCTGCCTTCGTTGATATCGAAGGGCTGGTCGGTACTGTCGGTTTGCACCCGTACCCGTGAGCCATCGGCGGTGCGCTCGAACAGGGTAAAGCTGTAGCTCACCTTGTCCGTGGTCTTGGCAGTCAGCAGGCGCTCGCCGATCAGCCCCAACTGCCCGGCGAACTCGGGGTCGGCGAGGTTTCTCAGGTACTGGCTGACCTGCACCTGCAGGTCGGCCTGCAAGGTACTGGTGGCTGACAGATCGAGGCGGTCGAGGTCGTAGAGAGGTCGGTTGAGCATGCCTGCCAGGCGGTTGCGGGCCAGGCTGATGCCCTTGTTGGTGACGATCGGGACGATGGTCGGCTGGGCCACCCAGTCGCGGTAAACCGCTTTGCTGGCCAGTGCCGCGTCGGCCAGCGGCTGGTCGATCACATGGTTGGCGGCCAGCACGCGAATGTGCGAGTCGGTGAGTTCGGCCAGGTCGATGCGGCCCTTGGACAGGTAATAAGACGGCCGACGTTGGGCGATCATCAGTGACAGCACCTCGCGCAGGGCCAGGCCACGTGCCGCCATGCTTTCGGCGTCGCTGGCGGTCGAGGTCAGGGCCTGGTTGACCTTGTCGAAGTCGGCGCCGTACCACACCCGAAGGCCTTCGGCCATGCCATGCACCTCGCCGTGCCCCGGCACCGCCGACAGCGGCACGCTGTTGAGGTAGTCGCGGACGATGCGCTGGCGTGCCTCGGTGGTGTCCGGGCCGCCCTGATAGGCGCGCACGCTGGCGGAAATCATCTGGCGAATCTTCTCGGCGCCCGAGACGGTCAGGCCGTCGGGCGAGTGACGGTACTTCTCCAGTTGTGTCGCCAGGGTACTGCCCCCGGCAGACTGGCCAGGCAGGGCAAGGTACTTGGCGACCTGGCTGTAGGCAGCCTTGGCGAAACGAGGCCAGTCCACTGCCGGGTTGTTGCGCGGGTCCTGGGCGTCCAGCAAGTCGCGGTTCTCGATGAACAGCAGGCTGTTGACCATCACTGGCGGGATGGCGGCGAAATTGGGGTAGACGTGCTGCGGGTAATTGTACTGGTAGAGCGATTCGCCTCGGCAATCGGTGATCGACAGGCCCGCCTGGCTTTTCTCGATGAAGGGTGGGAACAGGCCGTGCTCGACATAGCTCATCAGGGCCGGTGAAAACTTGACTTGGTCGCTGATCAGGTAGTCGCGCTTGAGCAGGCGCGGAAGAAATTCGCCCAGCGCGCTGTAGCCCAGGCGTTTGTCGAACGGGCCTTCGCCGGGGTACACGATGGCATCGCTGGGGCCAGGCTCCAGGGAGTAGGTCAGGGTGCTGGCCAGGCGGCTGAACTCGCGCGACTGCAGTTCCGAGGTGCGGAACTCGTCATAGGCGGCGAATCCGATGGCGACGAACGCCACCAGCAGGATCAGCAGGATCAGCCGCCACCACAGCCGGCGCTGACGGGGTGACTTGGGCTGTGGCGCTTCGGCCTGAGGTGTCGTGGGTGCTTCCGTTCTGCTTGGTTCCGATTGCCACAGTGCGCCCATAGTCTTCAATCCGGCCAGGTGTTTTCGTCTTGCTTGACTGAAGCTTAGACGGTCGCCAGATGAGGTGAAAAATTTGTCGAAGCCCCCGCAGGTCTATTCGTCAGGCGTGGCCAGCATGCCGTGCGCGCAGGCTGTTGATCTCACGTTCCCGAGGCTCACCACGCGTTTGGCTCAAAACTGTCGGCCCGGGCCATGTGCCACATCCGCGAATAGAACTCGCCGTCGATCTCGCCGGTCAGCAACTCGCCGGGTTTGAGAAACACATGCATCTGCGAGAACAGCTTGATCTCGGTGGCCGACACGCGTCGCACCAGGTGCTTGGCCTCCAGTTGCGCCGGGTGCTCCAGCCCTGCCGCAGCGAGCATTTCGGCCAGTGCGCGCAGGGTGTTGTGGTGGAAGTTCAGCACCCGTTGCGCCTTGTCCGGCACCACCAGCGCACGCTGGCGCAGGGGGTCCTGGGTGGCCACGCCGGTCGGGCACTTGTTGGTATGACAGCTTTGCGACTGGATGCAACCGATGGCGAACATGAAGCCACGCGCCGAGTTCGCCCAGTCGGCGCCGATGGCCAGTACGCTGGCGATGTCGAAGGCGCTGACGATCTTGCCGCTGGCGCCGAGCTTGATCTTGTCGCGCAGGTTGAGGCCGACCAGGGTGTTGTGCACGAACAGCAAGCCTTCGCGCAGCGGTACGCCGATGTGGTCGGTGAACTCCACCGGTGCTGCGCCGGTGCCGCCTTCCTTGCCATCGATGACGATGAAGTCGGGCAGGATGCCGGTCTCGAGCATGGCCTTGGCGATGCCCATGAACTCCCAGGGATGGCCCAGGCACAGTTTGAAGCCCACCGGCTTGCCTTCAGACAACTCACGCAGTTGGGCGATGAAGTGCATCATCTCGACCGGTGTGGAAAACGCGCTGTGGCGCGAAGGCGAAATGCAGTCCTCGCCCATCAGCACGCCACGGGTCTCGGCGATTTCCTGAGTCACCTTGTGCTTGGGCAGGATGCCGCCATGGCCTGGCTTCGCGCCTTGGCTCATCTTGATCTCGATCATCCGCACCTGGGGGTTGCGCGCCTGTTCAGCGAAGCGCTGTGGGTCGAATCGCCCATCGGCGGTGCGGCAACCGAAATAACCGCTGCCCAGTTCCCAAACCAGGTCACCGCCGTGTTCTCGGTGGTACGGGCTGATGCTGCCCTCGCCGGTGTCGTGGGCGAAGTTGCCGAGCTTGGCGCCTTCGTTGAGGGCACGGATGGCGTTGGCGCTGAGGGCGCCGAAACTCATCGCCGAGATGTTGAAGATCGAGGCCGAGTAAGGTTGGGTGCACTGCGGCCCGCCGATGATGATGCGAAAGCTCGCCGGGTCGGACAGCGGGGCCGGCCGCATGGAGTGGCCGATGAACTCGAAGCCCGACTGGTACACGTCGATCAGGGTACCGAAGGGCTTGTCCGCCCCTTCGTTCTTGGCCCGCGCGTACACCAACGAGCGCTGCGCGCGGGAGAACGGCAAGGCCTCGCTATCAGCCTCGAGCAGGTATTGGCGGATCTCTGGGCGGATGCCTTCGACCAGGTAGCGGATATTGCCGAGGATCGGATAGTTGCGACGCACCGCGTGGCGGGTCTGCAGCAGGTCGAACAGGCCGATCAGGCTGAGAACGCCGGTGGTCAGGGTGAAGGGCCACAGCCATTCGTGGTGCAACAGCGGCAGACTGGCCAGGGTGAACAACACACAGGCGGCGAAGACGGCATAGCGACTGAGAAGTGACAGGCTCATACAGGGTCCTTGCGATGGCTCGGTCAGGCTCAGGGCCTGGGCAAACCCCGACCATAGCCGGGATGGGCGGCGGTTGAAAATTAAAAATCGCGGTAGCGAAAATCATTCGCGGATGAAAGGGCTCAAAGCGTGTCGCGCAGCAGCTTCTGCCGCCAGCTCTCCTGTTCAATGGGCGGTGCGTCGACCAGGTAGGCGTAGTGCCCGGCAACCCGTGTCGCCACTGGCAGCCCGTCGCGGTACAGCAAGCGGTTGCCGCCGATTGCCGGAACCTTCGTCCCAGGCAGCAATGAGCCGACCAGGTTCAAGGGATCACTGGCGCTGATTACCGTCAGTGCGCCGTCGGGCGCGCGCCGACGGACCTGCCTGAGCAAGCCGACGGCCTCCGGCAGGGCGAATTGCTCGCCAGCCAGCCCAGCGATGAAGCGCCCGCCGCGGATCTCGCCGCGTGCCTCCAGACGGTGATAGCAGCGCAGCAGGTCGCGCCAGGGCGGCAGTACATCGCTTTCGCGCTCCAACAGCCGCCAGCAGATCACCCCATAGCGGCGCAGCAGCGCATGGGCGATATGCTCCAACCGCTGCTGCTCGTCCAGCGTACCTGAACCCCGGCGCAGCAGGGCCCAACGCCCAGCGTGGGCCATGCTGCTGGCGAGTGGCGCGTGGCCGCGCCGGCTATTGCGCGATGAGCGTTTAGCCGCCGGCGTGATCAGGCTGCGCAGGCCGCTGAAGCTGTCGGCACCGACCAGCCCGGCACCGACCAGCGCCTGCAGGGCGGTTTCGAGCTCGCTGGGCAACAGGTGGGCCTCCTGGCTCAGTTCATCGAAGAACAACGCCCCTTGCTCCAGCAATACGCCATGCACACGTTGCGCCCGGGCGCCCAGAGTGTCCGGCGCGACAGCCGGAGCGAGGCTGCGCCAATAGCCCAGGTGTTCCCTTGGCAGCAGTACCAGCGGTGTACTGGACAAGGTGCTGCTGGACACGCTCGTCGCCAGCCGACACCAGCTGAACTGGCCGCTGCGGCAGGCCTCATCGAGCCAATGCGGGCTATAGTCGGCGATTCGTGCTGGCAGCAGCTCGGCCTCCCACGCTCCCGCCGCACTGGGAAAACCCTGCAACTGGCCCAGCACCTCGGCCACCGCCTGAGGCCCACGCAAGCGCTCGGCGCCGGCCAGATGCTGCCAGTCGAAGAGAAAGCGCATGAAGTCCTGCAGGCTGACCGGTTCGATCTCCCGCCTCAGGCGTTTGACCGTGTAACGATGGATGCGCGCCAACAGGTGGCGTTCGCACCACTGCACATTGGCCTGTCCTGGGGTGAAATGGCCGCGCAGCACATAGCCTTCGGCTTCCAGGCGAGCCAGAGCCTGTTCGATTGCAGGTCCGGATTTGCCCAACGGCGCGGCAATCTGCGTCAGGGTCATGGGGCCATGTCCGCTCAGGCGCGCGCGCAGCAGTTCGCACAGTGCGGTGTCGGGGTCGATGACTTGGTCAAAACCAGGTAGCAGCTCCAGCGCGGGCTCCATCGGCAGGTTGGGATATAGCGCCTGCAACAGGTTCTGCCGCTCACGGGCCAGCCACAGTTTGTGTTGCGCCAGACGCAGGGCACGTCCGCCCTTGGCCAGTTGCCGCAGTAGCAGATCCCAGCTGGGGTTGGCCTGGACTTCATCCTGGCTGATAGCGCCCAGGCTCATCAGGGCTTCGTGCATCTCATCCGCCCCGTTGGGTTGTGGCCAGGCTTCCATGGCCACGGCAGCGATCGCATCGGCATCCAGCGCGCCCAGATCGTCGCCGCTGTGCACCTCGTTCCAGCGCCGGTTGAGCACCGCCTGGGTGCGCCGCTCCTCCAGCGGCGCATCGTCCAGGAAGGCATAGGGACGCGCATTGAGAATGGCCGAGGCCAGCGGCGAAGGGGCGGGCAGGTCGCGGCTGAGCAGGCGCACTTCACCACGCTCCATGCGCCGCAACAGGGCCAGCCAGCCTTCGCTGTCCATCGCTTCGTGCAAGCAATCGTCGAGTGTCTGTTCCACCAGGGGATGTTCGGGAATCTCCCGCTCGCCGGCGAGGTTTTCCAGGCAAGCGATCTGGTCGGGGAACACCGCGGCGATCAGGTCTTCGCTTTTCATCCTCTGGATCTGCGGCGCCACCTTGCGACCGCCCACATAGCGCGGCAAGGCCATGGCCACGGCGGCGTTCCAGCGCCAGCGCACGCCGAACAACGGCGCGTCGAGCAGCGCCTGGATCAGAATGGCTTCGGCGCTGCGGCTGTTCAGGTAACGCCACACCTCATCCAGTTCGAAACTGTGACTGGTCGACAGCGATAAGACGATCGCATCCTCGCTGGCTGCCGCCTGCAGCTCGAAGTTGAAGGTGCGGCAGAAGCGCTTGCGCAAGGCCAGCCCCCAGGCCCTGTTGATCCGGCTGCCGTAGGGCGAATGGATGATCAGCTGGGTACCGCCGGACTCGTCGAAAAAGCGCTCCATCACCAAGGTTTGCTGGGACGGCAGGGCACCGAGCACTTCGCGGGTACGCCCCAGGTAGTCGAGCAGTTGGCTGGCGCTGTCCTCGCCCAATGCGAAGGTCGCCTGCAGCCAGGCCAGCACCTGCGCGCAGTCGCCACCGGCCAGTGTCAACTGCTCATCGAGGCGAGCCTGCAGCCGCGCCACGGCGGCGGACAGTTCGTCACTGCGCCCCGGTGCTTCGCCAAGCCAGAATGGGATGGTCGGCGGCAGCCCGTGGGCGTCCTCCACGCGCACGCGCCCTGGCTCCACGCGCAGGATGCGGTAAGAAGCATTGCCCAGCTGAAAGATATCGCCGGCGATGCTCTCCACGGCGAAGTCCTCGTTGACGCTGCCGATGTTCAGCGCCTGGGGTTCGAGTAGCACGGCATAGTCGGCGGTTTCGGGAATGGTCCCGCCACTGGTCAAGGCGGTCAGCTGGCTGCCCCGGCGCCCGCGCAGCATGCCGCTGACGGCATCGCGGTGCAGGTAGGCGCTACGCACGCCCTGGCGACCGTTGTAGCCCTCGGCGAGCATGTGCAACAGAGCCTGGTAGTGGGCGAGGTCAAGGTCGGCGTACGGGGTGGCCTGACGCAGGCAATCGAACAGCGCCTGCTCGGCCCAGGGTTGGTTGCTGGTCTCGGCCACGATCTGCTGGGCGAGCACGTCCAACGGCGCCTTGGGAATGTGCAACTGGTCGAGTTCGCCCCGGCCGATGCAGTCGAGCAGCGCCACGCATTCGATCAAGTCGTCCCGCGAGGTGGGGAACAGGCGCCCTTTGGGAATGCCCTCGACTTGGTGGCCGGACCTGCCGACGCGCTGCAGGAATGCGGCAATCGAGCCCGGCGAGGCGATCTGGCAGACCAGGTCGACATCGCCGATGTCGATGCCCAGCTCCAGCGAAGCGGTCGCCACCAGCACCTGCAACTGGCCATTCTTCAGGCGTTGTTCGGCCTCCAGACGCAGCTCCTTGGCCAGGCTGCCGTGATGTGCGGCGACTGCGTCCTTGCCCAGACGGTCGCTGAGGTGGCGGGTCAGGCGCTCGGCCAGGCGGCGGGTGTTGACGAATACCAGCGTCGTGCGGTGTTCGCGGGCCAGGGCCGCCAGGCGGTCGTACACCAGGTTCCAGACATCGGTGGCCATGACCGCGCCCAGTGGTACAGGTGGTACCTCGATGGCCAGGTCGCGTTGGCGCGCATGGCCGACGTCGACGATCGCGCATGGCCGTTGCTGGCCAACCAGAAACTGCGCCACCCGTTCGACCGGGCGCTGGGTGGCGGACAGCCCGATGCGCCGCAGCGGTCGGCCGCACAGGCTTTGCAGGCGCTCCAGGGTCAATGTCAGGTGACAACCGCGCTTGTTGCCGGCCAAGGCGTGGATCTCGTCGACGATCACCGTGCGCACGTCGGCCAGCCCCTGGCGACCGGAGGCCGATCCCATCAGCACATACAGCGATTCAGGAGTGGTCACCAGGATGTGCGGAGCCAGCTTGCGCATGGCGGCCCGCTCCTTCTGCGGAGTATCGCCGGTGCGCACCGCGGTGGTGATGTGGGGTGCCGGCAGGCCTTGCTCGGTGAGGACCTGGCCGATGCCTTCCAGCGGGGCTTGCAGATTCAAGCGGATATCGTTGGACAGTGCCTTGAGCGGCGAGATATAGACCACCTGGGTGCGTGCGGGCAGCTCGCCGCCGTGGGCCAAGCCCTGGCGAAACAGCTCGTCCAGGACCGCGAGAAAAGCGCTGAGGGTCTTGCCCGAACCGGTCGGGGCGGCGAGCAGCATCGACTGGCCGGCATGGATCAGCGGCCAGGCGCGGGCTTGGGCGTCGGTGACCGTGGCGAAATGGCGACGGAACCAGGCGCCGACGGCTGGGTGGAACAGCTCGAGCACCGGGTGTTGGTGAGCTGGCAGGTTCATAGAGTGGTTATGGTGGGAACGACCGGTTTTAGCAAGGGGCCGTTCGTCGCGGATCACGGTAGACTGCTGCGCCTCTTCACTTCTGTCCAGCGAGCTCCTCATGCCCAACACCATTCGCATCGCCGCCGCCCTGCTGATCGACTCTCAAGGTCGCACCCTGCTGGTACGCAAGCGCGGCACCCAGGCCTTCATGCAACCCGGTGGCAAGATCGATGCAGGGGAGACGGCAGTCCAGGCCCTGGCGCGCGAGCTGCACGAAGAGCTCGGCCTGTGCATCGACCCGGCCCAGGCTGTCCATCTGGGCCAGTTCAGCGCCC
This sequence comes from Pseudomonas sp. HD6422, assembly GCF_025377065.1. NCBI lineage: Bacteria > Pseudomonadati > Pseudomonadota > Gammaproteobacteria > Pseudomonadales > Pseudomonadaceae > Pseudomonas > Pseudomonas sp. HD6422. The sequence goes on from NZ_JAHWIW010000026.1 coordinate 11,252, forward strand.
CTGCGGCCAACGAGCCGGGTTTCGAGGTACAGGCGCAGTTGTATCGGGTCGAGACCGATGCCGTGGTCACCCCCGCTGCGGAAATCGAGGAAGTGTTCTGGTTGGCCCCCGATCAGGTGCCGGCCCTGGAGCTGGCGCCACTGACCCGTGACCTGATCCTTCCGTTGTACCGCCAGGCCATCAGCGCACTGCGCTGACGCCGTCGAGGGTGGCGAACGAGGTGTCCTTGGCGGTCAGCAGGAAGTCGCGCATGTACGGCGCATCGAGCATGTCGGTGCGCACCGCTGCGTAGAGTGTGGCGAACAGGCCTTTTTCGCCGAGGCGCTTGCCTTTCACGTAGCCGCGCGAACTGTACTCGTGCAATGCCCAGTGCGGCATGCCGCACACGCCACGGCCGCTGGCCACCAACTGCATCATCATCACCGTCAGTTCCGAGGTGCGTACCGCAGCCGGCTCGATGTCGGCGGGTTCGAGGAACCGGGTGAAGATATCCAGGCGATCGCGTTCCACTGGATAGGTGATCAACGTCTGGTCGATCAGGTCCTGAGGCACGATGTAGGGTTTGTTCGCCAGCGGATGCTGGTTGGCCACCGCCAGCATGGCTTCGTAGGTGAACAGCGGCACGTAAGTGATGCCTGCCAGGTCCAGGGGATCGGACGTCACCACCAGATCCAGGTCGCCGCGAGCCAAGGCGGGCAGGGGGGCGAAAGCGAAGCCCGAGGCCAGGTCCAACTCGACCTCAGGCCAGGCGTCGCGGAACTGGTCGATGGTCGGCATCAGCCACTGGAAGCAGCTGTGGCATTCGATGGCCATGTGCAGGCGTCCGGCGGTGCCGCCGGCCAGCCGGGCAATGTCGCGTTCGGCACCCCGCAGCAGCGGCAGGGTGGCGTCGGCCAATTGCAGCAGGCGCAACCCGGCACTGGTGAAGCGGATCGGCTTGGTCTTGCGCACGAACAACGGCAGGCCCAGACGCTCTTCAAGCTCCTTGAACTGGTGCGACAGCGCCGACTGAGTCAGGTGCAGGCGCTCGGCGGCCTCCACCAAGCTGTCGGCTTCGCGCAGGGCATGAAGGGTTTTCAGGTGGCGCATCTCCAGCACGGCTGACTCCGGGAACAAGAATAGGGTGATAGACGGGATAAGTTGAGTTTCCCTCATGTTGGCGGCGCTGTCGACAGGTGCTTGTCGCTGACCGCTCGGCAGCGGTCACCAAACTGTCACTGAACTGTGGCAGCGCGACCGTCGGGAATTCATCAGACTCCCGATCTACTGGGGATCTGCATTCTGGTGTTTTTTCATGCGGGCTTTACTTGCTTTTGTCTTCTTTCTGTTCAGCACCTGCACGGCGTTCGCCGAACAGCGTTGCGACACCTCTGTCACGGTGCAACGTGCCGAGGTGGGCGCAGTCAGCCTGGTCTATCAGAGCGTGGGCGCGCCCCGTGACCCGGCATTGCTGCTGGTGATGGGGCTGGGCGGACAGTTGATCCACTGGCCCGACGACGTGGTCGAGGCCTTGTGCCGCCAAGGCTTCCGGGTGATCCGCTATGACAATCGCGACGTCGGTCTTTCGCGTTGGAACCAGCCGCCACCGGGGGCCAACCTCACCGTCGAACTGCTGCGTTACAAGCTGGGGCTGCCGGTGGCTGCGCCCTACACCCTGACCGACATGGCCGCTGATGGCCTCGGCCTGATGGATGCACTGGAAGTCCGTCAGTTCCACGTGCTGGGCGTGAGCATGGGCGGGATGATCGCCCAGCACATGGCGGCCATGGCGCCTGAGCGGGTGCGCAGCCTGACCTTGGTGATGTCGAGCTCCGGTGCAGCTGGGCTGCCGGCCCCTGCCCCGGCGCTGGTCACCCTACTGGCCCGGCGTAGTGCGCCCAACCGCGAGATGGCCATCGAGCAGCAGGCCGATCTGCTGGCAGCGCTGGGCAGTCCCCAGGTCCAGGATGATCGTCAGGCGCTGTTGCAACAGGCCGCGGAGGCCTACGATCGGGCGTTCAATCCCGAAGGGGCGAAGCGGCAGATCATGGCGATTCTCGCCGAGCCGAGCAGGGTCGAGTTGCTCAACCGACTACGGGTGCCGACCCTGGTGGTGCATGGCACGGCCGATCCGTTGCTGCCGGTGATGCATGGCGTGCACCTGGCGGCGCACATCCGGGGCAGCCAGCTGCGGCTGATTCCAGGTTTGGCCCATCGCTTCCAGGAGCCGTTCAAGGCGCCTTTGCTGGGGGCCGTGCTGCCCTATCTGCAAGCGCACCGGCAGGACATGACCCATCTGGCCGGGCTGTAGGCCGGCGCTGCCTCAGTGCAGTCGCACCCACAGCGTCACCAGCACCGTCGCAGCCATCAGCCAGGCGACCGTGGCCAGGGCCAGCGAAGCCTCCAGGCGCAGGCGATCGACCAGCACATACAGCGTCGCCAGGTACACGAAGTACGGAATGATCGACCACATGCCGAAAGCGATGGTGGTCTTCAGGTCGTCCACGCCGCGCCCCTTGCCGACGATATAGTGGGCAATCAGGGCAAAGGTCGGGAACAGCGGTACCAGGCCCGCGATGTAGTAGTTGCGCGTCTTCGACAGAATCGCCAGCAGTACCACCACGCCAGCGCCCAGGGCAGCTTTGAAAACCAGGTCCACGTCGTCTATCCAGCAGAGGTTGAGGTCAGCCGAGGCCGTATTTTTTCACTTTGTCGAACAGAGTGGTCTTGGCCATGCCCAGCTCCTGGCTGGCCTGGCTGAGGTTGCCACCGGTGCGTTGCAATGCATCGCTCAGCAGGTTGCGCTCGAACGCCTCCACCGCCTCGGCGAATCCCAAGCCCTGGTTGGCACTGCCGCTGGGCCCTTTCTTGAATGCCGGCAGGCCAAGGGCATAGCGCTCGGCGACGTTGCGCAGTTCGCGCACGTTGCCCGGCCAGTCATGGGTCATCAACCGCGACAGGGTCTGGCTGTCGAGCGTCGGTACCTCCCGGTCGAAGCGCAATGCCGATTGCTGCAGGAAGTGCTCGAACAATTGCAGGATGTCTTCCCGGCGCTCGCGCAGCGGTGGCAGCTCCAGGGTCACCACGTTCAGGCGGTAGTAGAGATCGCTGCGGAACTGGCCGCTCTGGCCCAGGGCATCGAGGTCGGCCTTGGTGGCGGCGATCACCCGGCAATCCACCGGGATGCTTTGGTTCGAACCCAGGCGCTCCAGGGTACGTTCCTGCAGCACACGCAATAGCTTGATCTGCAGATTGATCGGCATGCTCTCGACCTCGTCGAGGAACAGCGTGCCGCCGTTGGCGTGTTCGATCTTGCCGATGCGGCGCTTGCCGGCACCGGTGAAGGCGTTGGCCTCGTGGCCGAAAATTTCGCTTTCGAACAGGTTTTCCGGCAGCCCACCGCAGTTCAAGGCGACGAAGGGTTTGCCCTGGCGTCGACTGGTGTCGTGCAGGCAGCGTGCGACCAGCTCCTTGCCAGTACCGGTCTCCCCTTCGATCAGCACGTTGGCCGAGGTGTCGGCGACGTTGGCGATCAGTTCGCGCAGCTGCTGCATGGCCGGCGAGCGACCGATGATCCGGCCCTCCAGGCTGCCCTGTTCGGCCAGTTGCCGGCGCAGGGCCGACACTTCGCGCGACAGCCCGCGTTGCTCCAGGGCGCGGCGTACCACGTCGACCAGGCGCTCGGGGGAGAACGGTTTCTCCATGAAATCGTAGGCGCCATTGCGCATGGCACCGACCGCCATGTCGATATCGCCATGACCGGTGATCAACACCACAGGCAGGCTACGATCGCGAGCCTTGAGGCGATTGAGCAGCTCCAGGCCGTCGATGCCGGGCAGGCGAATATCGCTGACGACGATGCCGGCGAAGTCATCGTCGATGCGCTCCAGGGCCTGCTCGGCGCTGCCGACGCCTTCACAGGCGATGTCTTCCAGGGCCAGAGCCTGTTGGCAGCCGAGCAACACATGCGGGTCGTCTTCGACGATCAGGACGGTGAGAGGCGTTGGCTTCATGGGTGCTCCGCAGGTTCCTGAAGGGGGTTGGTCAGGGGCAGGACGAGGATGAATGCCGTGCCGCCGCTGGCGGGGTGCTCGACGTTCAGGCTGCCCTTGGCGGCGGCGGCCAGGCTCGCCGAGAGAGTCAGGCCCAGGCCGAGGCCGTGCTCGCCGGGCTTGGTAGTGAAGAACGGCTCGAACAGGTGCTTGCGCGCCTCGTTGTCGATCCCGTGGCCGTTATCACGCACGCGCAGACGGTACTTGTCACCCTGCAGCTCGCCTTCAAGCCAGAGTTGCGGCTGCGGCTGGTGGGTCATGGCGTCGAGGGCATTGCCGATGAGATTGACCAGGATTTGTTCCAGGCGGGTCTGGTCGATGGCCAGGCCCACGTCATCGAACTGACTGTGCGTGCGCAACTGACAGGCGCTGATACGGTTACCCAGCACCTGCAGGCTGGCCTCCACGGCTTTGGCCAAGGACGCCTGGCCGCTGTCGTCGGCGCGTCGGGCGAACGAGCGCAGGCTTGCGGTGATCCGACCCATGCGGTCGATCAGGTCGTTCATGGTGCGCAGGTTGGTGCTGGCGGTGTCCAGCGCGCCGCGCTCGAGAAACCGCACGGTATTGCCCGACAACGTGCGCAGTGCGGCCAGCGGCTGATTCAGTTCGTGGGCGATACTGGTCGACATCTGGCCGATGGCCGCCAGTTTACCGGCTTGTACCAGTTCGTCCTGGGCATGACGCAGGGTCTGCTCGGCATGGCGGCGCTCGCGGATCTGGCCCTTGAGTCGTTCATTGCTGGCGCGCAGGTCGGCGGTGCGCTCGGTGATGCGCCGCTCCAGCTGGCTGTTGGCTTCTTCCAGCGCTTCGCGAGCAGCCAGTCGGGTGGCGATCACCTTACGCCGCTCGTTCCAGGCAATGCCGAGGATGGCCAGCAAGGCGAAGGCTACGCCGACCAGTATGCCCTGCACCATGGATTCACGGCGTAGGTCCTGCAGGGGGGTGAGCAGCGTGAAGTGCCAGGGGGTGTCCACCAAGCGCCGGGTCTGGGCCAGGTACGCCACTTCGTGGGGCTTGCCCTGTGCGATTTCGCTGTTGGCCGGGAAGGTGAGTTTTTCCACGCCGTCGGCGAGGATTTCGCGATCCAGCGGCTGCAGCTCGTTGAGCGGCCACCAGTAGTATTGCAGGCTGCGGGCGAGGCGCTCTTTGATCTGCGGGGTCAGCGGGCGCACCGACTTCAGGCGCCGGGCCGGATCGCTGGAGAGAATGATGATGCCGTTCTCGTCGCTGACGAAGGCTTCCAGACGGGCGCGCTGCCAGCGTTCCTCGAGAGTATCGAGGCGCACCTTGATCACCGCCACGCCAATGATCTTGCCATGCTCTTCCAGGCCGTGGGCCAGGTAGTAGCCGGCCTCCCCAGTGGTGCTACCGATGCCGTAGAAGCGCCCGGGTTCGCCGCGCACGGCAGTCTGGAAATAGGCACGGAACGACAGGTCTTCGCCGAGAAACGAGTCGGCATCGCGCCAGTTGCTGGTGGCCTGGACGCGGCCATTGGTATCGAGGACGAAGATCGCCCGGCTGCGGCTGCGCCGATTCAGGCCTTCGAGGTATTCGTTGACGGTCTGACGGTTACCGCCGTCGGGATTGGTGAGCAGTTGCGAGACGCTGTCTTCGAGTTCCAGCAGGCTCGGCAGGTAGGTGTACTTGCTGATTTCGCTCTCGACCGTGCGCGCGTGCAGCTCGAGCTGGCGCTCGCCGTTTTCGCTCAGGGTGCGGATGCCGTTGTTCTCGCTGATCAGGTAGCCGGCAAAACCCAGGCCGACCATCAGCAGGATGATCAACGGTGGCAGCAGCAATTGGCGGATCAGGCGGGATTTCACGACAGGCTTGGCAGGGAGAAGAAGCGAGGGGTCGCATTTCATCACAGTGGCCTTGTCACGACCAGCGTCCGCTGCCCGAAGGCGCTCGGGCAGCGGAAACGGGAGCCGACTTAGTGTTGCAGGATCTTGCTGAGGAAGTGCTGAGTGCGTTGGTCGCGGGCGCTCTGGTCACCGAAGAACTCTTCCTTGGTGCAGTCCTCGATGATGCTGCCTTTGTCCATGAAGATGACCCGGTTGGCGACCTTGCGGGCAAAGCCCATCTCGTGGGTCACGCACATCATGGTCATGCCCTCCTGAGCCAGTTGCACCATCACATCCAGGACCTCGCTGACCATCTCCGGGTCCAGTGCCGAGGTCGGTTCGTCGAACAGCATGACGATCGGGTCCATCGCCAGTGCACGGGCAATCGCCACGCGCTGCTGCTGGCCACCGGAGAGCTGGCCAGGGTGCTTCTTGGCGTGGGCACTGAGGCCGACGCGCTCGAGCAGGGCCAGGCCTTTCTTGCTGGCCTCCGCCTCGCTGCGACCGAGCACCTTGCGCTGGGCGATGGTCAGGTTCTCGGTGATGGTCAGGTGCGGGAACAGCTCGAAGTGCTGGAACACCATGCCCACCCGTGAGCGCAGTTTCGGCAGGTTGGTCTTGGGATCGGCAATGGAGGTGCCATCGACCACGATGTCGCCCTTCTGGAACGGCTCCAGCGCGTTGACGCACTTGATCAGGGTCGATTTACCCGAGCCCGATGGGCCGCAGACCACCACCACCTCACCCTTCTTGACCTCGGTGCTGCAGTCGGTCAGTACCTGGAAGTCGCCGTACCACTTGTTGACGTTCTTGATGGAAATCATACGGTGATCCTTTTTTGCAGGCGCTTGACCAGCCAGGAAGCGGAGAAGCTGATGAGGAAGTAGACGACGCCGGCGAAAATCAGGAACTCGTGTGAGCGCCCGATGATGTCGCCGTTGGAGCGTGCCGAATTGAGGAAGTCCACCAGGCCCACGGTGTACACCAGCGAGGTGTCCTGGAACAGGATGATGCTCTGCTGCAGCAGCAATGGGGTCATCTTGCGGAAGGCCTGGGGCAGGATGATCAGGCGCATGGTCTGCGCGTAATTCATGCCCAATGCCTGCGCCGCGCCCATCTGTCCTTTGGAGATCGACTGCACGCCGGCACGGACGATTTCGCAGAAGTAGGCGGCCTCGAACATCATGAAGGCGACCACGCAGGAGGTGAACGCACCGACCGGGGTATCCTCGCCGGTGATCCAACGCAGCACGAACGGCACCGCCAGGTAGAACCAGGTGATCACCAGCAGCAGCGGGATCGAACGGAAGTAGTTGACGTAGGCGCCGGCCAGATTCGACAGCAGCTTGCTCGAGGACAGCCGCATCAACGCCAGTATGGTGCCCAGCACGATACCGCCGATCACGCCCATGACCATCAACTTGAGGGTCATGATCATGCCGTCCCAGAGGGCGGGCAGGGCGGGGATGATTTCGCTGAAATCCATGTCCATTTACTTGCCTCCCACGGAAATCAGACCGGGCACGGCGACTTTCTTCTCGACCAGACGCATGAGCAACATCAGGCCCATATTCAGGGTGAAGTAGATCAGCGTGGCGAGGGTGAACGCCTCGAACAGGTTGGCGGAGAATTCGGCGGTCTGCTTGGTCTGCGCCAGCAGCTCCATCAGGCCGATCAGCGAGGCCACCGAGGAGTTCTTGAAGACGTTGAGAAACTCGGAGGTGAGCGGCGGAATGATGATCCGGTAGGCCTGTGGCAGCAGCACGTTGTTGTAGATCTGCGGGAGGCTGAAGCCCATTGCCCGGGCGGCGGCTTCCTGGCCTCTGGGCAGCGCCTGGATACCGGTACGTACCTGCTCGCAGACCCGCGCGGCGGTGAACAGCCCCAGGCAAATGACCACGCTGATCAGTGCCGAGGTCGTCGGGTTGAGGTCTTGCTTGAACCACACCTGCAGGCCCTCGGGCAGCAGGTCCGGCACCAGGAAGTACCAGATGAACAGTTGCACCAGCAGCGGTACGTTGCGGAACAGTTCCACATACGCGGTGGCGATACCCGATACCAAGCGGTTGGGTACGGTACGCATGACGCCGAGGACCGACCCCAGCAGCAGCGCGATGATCCAGGCGGTGATGGCGATGGCGATGGTCCAGCCCAGACCGGTGATGTACCAGTCCAGATAGGTTTCGCTGCCCACGCCGGTGGACTTGAAGAACACGCCCCAGTCCCAGTTGTAATTCATCGGGATTTCCCCTCAGACGGTTGTTTCACGGGCACCTTCGAACATCCGGGGGCGCGAACGCCCTCGGATGAAAGGTTAGACACTAATGGGTGGCCTGCAGGATTGATTGGCGCCCGTGGGCGCCGGGCCACAATCAGAGGGTCAGGACTTCTTCTCGTCCGCCGCCTTGTCGGTCGGCTCGGCGATCAGCTTCTTCAACTCGTCGCTCATCTTGAAGTTGAGGTTCAGGCCTTTCGGAGGAATCGGTTGCTGGAACCACTTGTCGTAGCTCTTGTTGACCTCGCCCGACTTGAAGTAAGCCACGATGGCATCGTCTACGGCTTTCTTGAACGGAGCATCGCCCTTGCGCATCATGCAGCCGTAGATTTCGTAGGACTGAGGGGTCCCGGTGATGACCCAGTCCGACGGCTTGCGGGCTTTGGCCATTTCGCCGGCCAGCAGGGCGTCGTCCATCATGAAGGCGACAGCGCGGCCGCTCTCGAGCATGTTGAAGGCTTCGCCGTGGTCCTTGGCGGAAATCACGTTCATCTTCATCTGCTTGTCGGCGTTCATCGACTTGAGAATGCGCTCGGAAGTGGTGCCCGCGGTGGTGACCACGTTCTTGCCAGCCAGGTCCTGGAAGTCCTTGTAAGCGGGTTGACCATCCTTGACCTTGGTCAGCAGGCGGGTACCGACCTCGAAGATGCCGACCGAGAAGTCAACCTGCTGCTGGCGCTCGACGTTGTTGGTGGTGGAGCCGCACTCAAGGTCGACGGTGCCGTTCTGCACCAGCGGAATACGGGTCTGGGAGGTGACGAGGTTGTAGCGCACCTTGATGTCGGTGCCCAGTTGCTTCTTCAGGGCATCGACGACAGCCAGTTGGATGTCGTGGGAGTAGCCCACCGGTTCCGGCTTGCCAGCCAGGTAGGAAAACGGAATGGAGGAGTCGCGGTGGCCCAGGGTAATGGTGCCGGATTCCTTGATCTTCTTCAGGGTGCCGGTCAGCTCATCGGCCATGGCCGGCGAAGCGATGACCGCAGCCGCGATAGCGGCACCCAGCAATTGACGAACGATACGCATCAAATTTTCCTCGACGTGTTTGTTTTTCTTATGGAGCCGTTGGCGGGGCTCTTCGTTCAACGAATACAGCATGAAGCGATGTGCATTCGGTTGAAGAGTGTAGAGCATGAGTCGTGCCAAGCTACCGATATCGATCATAGCGCCCGAGAACCCTAGGTATCAGAGTTTTCATACAGATTAAATCGGACGTAAATCCGAACGATGCGCACTTGGGCGTCCGGAAATCCGAATGAATGGTCTCCGTGACATATCCTGTTACCTCAATGGTCGCTGCATTGCTCGTCTAATGGTGTGCTTTCTTGTCAAGGAGGCCCCATGGTCGCTGCGAGCTTCGCCCCAGATACAATCGACGCCCTTATCACAACGCGCCTGCCAGCATGGCTTCGTACGGCGAGCGTTGACAGGTTCAACGGCTTGCGCAGGGCGCTACTGCGCCAGCAGCAAGCCTCCTATCTGCTCCAGGGCATACTTGGCCAGATCCCTGACTTGGATACCTTTGCCGAGCCATTGCTCACGCAGGCGCTGGGCAAGGTGGGCCTGACGGAGGTCCAGCCACGCCAGGCGCAGGTATGGATCGAGCAAACCCTCGTGTTGCCAACAGCGGCCCCCCATTTACCGCCCCCCAGGGTGCCGCATTGTTCCAGGCAGTCCCTGCTGACGGCAGCGTTGCACAATTACCACAGCGACGAGACGCGTAATGGCTTGCAGCGGCGCGGCTACTTGCGAGCTGCGCAGAAGGGGCCGGACCTGCCCTTGTCCTTCGAGCGGTTCGCCAGTCTGTGTCGATCGTTGGATATCGGTAAGCGCTACCAGACAGTGTTGAAACATCATCTCAAGCCCATGGATGGCCCAGGGGAGCCTGTCGGGCAAGCCGCAGGCAGGGTGCGTGCGCGCATAGCGTCGAGCGTGCAGGCGCATTTCGAGGTCGCCATACGCCAGGCTGCCCTCCAGGGGGAGCTGGATGAATCGGTATTTCTGCAACTGTTGCCGTTGGTATCGTCCAAGCCCGTCGTACCGCCTGCTGCCGGGACGCGGACGGCTCGGCAGTTGTACCTGTTGGGCAAGTGCGTACGCGGCATCGTCACCGTCGAGTTACGGCAAAAGCCCGATGGACCGGTTACCGGTATCGTGGTCTGGATCCCTGGCGACCCGCGCGCTAGCGTGGGCCACTACGGTTCCTGGCAAGCCTTGTCCGATGAGTTGGGCATGCGGTTGGCGGTTGTCGAGTACAGGCAATTCTTCGGCCGATTCATCAGCGAACGCGATCGCCCGCAGTTCTTCGGCGTCCTTAAGCAGCGCTTGGAGTCGGGTTCGACGGCCGCGAAGGTTGAGCTCGATGGTCGCAATCTGCCCATTGAGACGGGACTGTTCGATCACTTGGCCAACCAGTTCGTGGAAAAGTTGCTCGATGATGCCCGGGTACTGGCCGTGCCAACCGACGATGAAGATGAGCCGGCGCGCCGCCGGCGGCTCGATGCCTACGTCGAACTGTCGCTGGATGTGGTCAGTCTGGCGGCGCTGTTCGTGCCAGTGTTGGGCGAGGTGCTGCTGGCGGTCGGCGCCGTGCAGATTGCGGGGGAGGTCTACGAAGGGTATCAGGATTGGCAAATCGGCGATCGGCAAGGCGCGCTGGATCACCTGTTCAATGTAGCGGGCAATGTCGTGGCAGGGCTGGCCATAGGCGCTGGCAGTTCCGTGGCCATGGGCGCGTTGGCCCGGGTTCCCTTTGTCGACGATCTGGTACCGATTCGCAACGCTTCGGGGCAGGTCAAGTTGTGCGCGAAGGACTTGCCTGGATATCGCCTGGGTGAAGCGGATCTGGTGTCCCTGGCGCCCGCTTCGGACCCCTCGTATTGGCAGTTGCATCAAGGTGACGCCATCTTCAAGGCTGAGACGGATCCCGCGACCGGAGCGAGCCGGCTACGCCATCCGCAACGCAGCGGCGCATACGCCCCGGCGCTGGAGGAAAATGCTGCCGGCGGCTGGCGGCACGCCTTGGAGCAGCCACAGGAATGGCAAGGCGCCCGCAAGCTAATGCGTCGCTTGGGGCTGGCGCTATCCGAACTGGACGATACGACTGCCGAATACCTGATGCTGACGACCGGGTTCGACGAGGCCCGTTTGCGCCGTCTGCACCTGGAAAATGCCAATGTCCCGGCCAGGCTGCTCGATGCCTTGGAGTGGTATCGACTGCATGAGCAGTTCACGACGTTGCCTCGCAATGGCTTGGAGATGCAGATCAGCGCGCGTCAGGCACAGCCAGGTTCACTGGAGGCCCTGTTGTTGCGCGATTTTTCAGGTCTATCGGTACGCACAGCGCGCGAGCTCGTCAGCCAGGCCAGTGGCGACGAAATGGATGCCATGGTGGCTCGCCGACGCGTGCCGTTGACGCTAGCGGAGCGAGCGCGCTGGGTGGCCCGTGACAGCCGCTTGGACCGCGCCTTGGCCGGGGTGCGGTTGCCTCGTCTGATGAACGCCGACGGTGAGCGCCTGGTCCTGGGATTGTTGCCCGAGACAGGATCGTGGCCCAGTGAGGTCGGTATCGAACTGCGTGACGGGGCGGCCGGCGGGGCGTTGCTGGGTAGGCTGGGCGCGGAGGCTGCGCAAAGCCTTCGGCACATCATCCGGGGGGCTGAAGGTTACCAGTTGGCGGGTAGTTCGACGTCGCCTTCAGGTTTGCTGCAGGTTGTGGTGCAATGCCGGCCTGAGGTCGATGTTGCGCTCACATCGGAGCAATTGGCCTCGCGCCTGTTGGCGCTCGCCGCAGCCGATCGCGAACGAGCTGCTCAGTTAGTTGGCATCGCGCCGATAGGCGGTGGCTTCCGTCCTCCCAGGCGTCTGGGCGATGGCCGACTGGGTTATACGCTGAGCGGGCGCGGTGAAAGCAGTCGCCAGGCCATCCGGCGCGGCATTCACCAGATTTTCCCTCTGATGAGCAATGGGGAGCTGGATGCTTACCTGATGGCATTGCTCGAGCGTCGGGAGGATCTCTGGGCGCACTATGCACGCTTGCAGGAGCAGTTGACGGGTATCCGCACCAGCCTTCGCGCATGGCAACGCACTGCGAGCAACCCGCTGGACGCCATCCGCAGGCGTCGAGTCGCCAACCAGCTGCGCAGAAGTTGGCGCCGCAAGCTTGTCAATGAGGGCGGAGAGTACGTACTGGTGATCGAGGGCGAGCGGGTGGGGCAGATGCCAAGCTTGCCGGACGGCGTTGACTATTCCCATGTCAGGCGTCTGGTGCTGCGCGGTATGAATCTCGCTGATCTCGACGAATCGTTCCTGGGGCGTTTCACCCGGTTGTACGAATTGGATCTGCGGGACAATCACCTGACCGCTATCCCTCCGGGCATCGAACTCATGAGCCAACTGCGTCAACTTCATTTATCGAGCAACCGCATCGTCATGGACGTGTCGGGTGAGCGTCGGCTTTCGGCCTTGCGCCACTTGCAGGTGCTGGATCTGAGTCATAACCCGCTCGGGCGTGCGCCCATTCTCCCGCGACTGCGTAATCTACGTGACGTGCGGCTGCGCAGCGTCGGATTGCAGGTCTCGCCTTCGCGCAGTTACTGGCGAGCCTATATCGACGCCCGTGATAACCGCATTCGAGAGTTGCGGCAGGGACTGCGCCAGCTGGGGGACAGGTTGGGGCGAATGGCTCTGCACGATAACCCACTCGATCAAGCCAGCGCTGCTTTGGTCGAGGGCCAAGGGGGCGTCCATCCGGGTGCACGGCGTAGCCCCGCTTATCAACATGAAGCGGTGACGGAGACTGTGCGCGACCGTTGGCTGGGAAGTGTCCACGTGAGTTTACGGGCCGAGCGGGAGCGGCGCTGGGAAGCCTTGCGGGCCGAGCCGGGTTCTGATGGGTTGTTTCGCTTTCTGGCCGATTTCTCTCGTAGCGAGGACTTCGATGCCCATCCGGGCCACTATCGAAACAGGGTGTGGCGCATTCTGGAATTCTGCGAGCTTCATGAGCACGTTCGCACCCGTCTGTTCCACGAGGCATCCGGCCCGCGCACCTGCGAAGATCGCTTGCTGTATACCCTTGGCCAGCTTGAGCTTGGGGTGTTGGTCGAGCGAGCGACAGGTGAAGGAGGGCGAGCGATAGCGGAGTCTCGGCTGGTGCGTCTGGCGAGGTCGTTGTTCCGCTTGGATGAGGTCGATCGGCTTGCTGCCCGGCATTTGCAGCGTATGCGTACACAGGCTTCGCGCCTGGTGGACGATATCGAGGTGCGAATGTTCTATCGAGCCAAATTGCGGCGGCCACTCGGGTTGCCGATTGAGCCTGTATCAATGCATTACGAGGCATTCGCCCACGTCGACATGGCAGATGTGCTCGCTGCACAGGAGCAGGTCATCGCTGCAGAAACCGCCGAAGCGCTGATCGACTCGCTTGCCCAGCGTCCTTTTTGGGAAACCCATGTGCGTGAGTACCACGCCGCACGGTTCGAGCAGGCGACCGAGCGCTTTCAGAGCCAGCTCGAGGCGAATGAATCCGAGCGGGAACGGGGGGCGCTTGGTGAGTGGGAATTTCTCCAGCGCAGCAATGCACTGATGCACGAGTATGAGGAGGCCGAACGTGCACTGATACGCACTTTGGCCCGTGAGGCTTACGAACGGCTCGAGCCTTGATTGCGTAAATGGTTTGGGCAGGCCGACATGGCCTGCCCAATTGACTACAGCCGGTCAGGCTGCTTGGGTCTGCCTGCTCTGTGCGTGCATTCGCTGCAAATACTCGCGTAACGCCTGTTGTTCCGCGGCACTGGTGAAGAGGCCCAATTTCGTCCGGCGCCAGAGGATGTCGTCGACATCCGTCACCCATTCTTCGCGGCACAGGTAATCCACTTCCCGGGAGAACAGGCCTCCACCAAAGGCCTGGCCCAAGTCATCCGGTCCATGAACGCTGTCGAGCAATTGCCAGACGCGGCTGCCGTAGGTCACCGCCCAACGCTTGGCGATCTCTACCGGCAACCAGGCATGTTTGCCCTGCAGCTGCTCGACCAGCGCTTGCGCGGTGGTCATGTGTTCGCCACCGGGCAGCGGCGCGTCGGCAGTCCAGCTACCGCCCATGGTGCTGAAGAATGGCTTGAGTTCGGCCATGGCCGATTCCGCCAGCTTGCGGTAGGTAGTCAGCTTGCCGCCGAATACCGACAACAGCGGCGCCTCGCCGGTGCTGGCCGAGAGGGCCAGGGTGTAGTCGCGGGTTACCGCCGAAGGGTTGTCCGACTCGTCATTGCACAGAGGGCGCACGCCGGAGTAGGTGTGCAGGATGTCCGCACGGCTCAACGGTTGATTGAAGTGCTGGTTGACCACCTTCAGCAGGTAATCGGTTTCCTCCTCGGTAATTGCCACCTTGGCCGGGTCGCCGCTGTACTCGCGGTCTGTGGTGCCGATCAGGGTAAAGCGCTCGAGGTAGGGAATGCAGAAGACGATCCGTTGATCTTCATTCTGCAAAATGTAGGCATGCTCGCCTTCGTACAGACGCGGCACGATGAGATGGCTGCCCTGGATGAGGCGAATGCCATAAGGCGCATCGAGTTTGAGGTCGTCTTTGATGAAGGTCGCGACCCAGGGGCCGGCGGCGTTGACCAGCGCCCGCGCGCGGATGCTGCGCTGGGAGCCATCGGCCAATTGCAGTTCGACCTGCCACAGGCCGTCGACGCGTTCAGCATGCAGGCAGCGTGTGCGGGTATGGATGTGCGCGCCGTGTTCACGGGCAGCCATGGCGTTGAGTACCACCAGGCGGGCATCGTCGACCGCGCAATCGGCATATTCGAAACCACGGGTGATCTGCGGCTTGAGCGGGTAGCCCGGGCCGAAACGCAGGCTACGTGAGGCGCCCAGGCGCTTGCGCTTACCCAGGTGGTCGTACAGGAACAGGCCTGCGCGAATCATCCAGGCCGGGCGCAGATGCGGGCGGTGCGGGAGTACGAAGCGCATCGGCTTGACGATATGCGGAGCCTTGGCCAGGAGTACCTCGCGCTCGGCGAGTGCTTCACGCACCAGGCGGAATTCGTAATGTTCCAGATAACGTAGACCGCCATGGATCAGCTTGCTGCTGGCCGATGAGGTGTGCTGGGCAAGGTCGTCTTTTTCGCAAAGGAACACCTTCAGCCCACGCCCGGCGGCGTCGGCAGCGATGCCCACGCCATTGATGCCTCCGCCGATCACGGCGAGGTCGTAGCAGTCGGCAAGGGGCGGCTGGGACGAAACGGGCTGGGACACGGGCAAGGCCTCCTGAGGCTGTTCACATCGAATATGAACATTGATGTTCGTTTTCGAAAATACTAGCGCAACAAGGCACTGCTCGCCAGTCAGTCTTTATAGAAAATACTGATCGGACTACAGCAAAATGAACAAAAGCGAACATG
This sequence comes from Pseudomonas sp. HD6422, assembly GCF_025377065.1. Taxonomy (NCBI): domain Bacteria; kingdom Pseudomonadati; phylum Pseudomonadota; class Gammaproteobacteria; order Pseudomonadales; family Pseudomonadaceae; genus Pseudomonas; species Pseudomonas sp. HD6422. Next base: position 26,796 of record NZ_JAHWIW010000026.1, read on the forward strand.
GGGTGAGTGGGTTTCACAGCTGCCAAGCTGCGCACAGCGAGCACCGCCGGCGCGGCGCTCGACCGAAGGAAGCCAGGAGTATCGCGGTCTGCGCGGCCGGCGCTCAGACCACCTCGAGCCGCACCTTGTAGCGGTTCAGCAGCTCGCCCAGTGCCACTGTCGGCGCCTGGTCGGTCACCAAACAATCGACCAGGTTGATCGAACCCAGGCGAACCATGGCGTTGCGCCCGAACTTGCTGGAGTCTGCGGCCAGGATCACCTGCCGTGCATTGGCGATGATCGCCTGGGAAACCCGCACTTCCTGGTAGTCGAAGTCGAGCAGGCTACCATCTTCGTCGATACCGCTGATGCCCACCAGGGCGAAGTCGACCTTGAACTGGCTGATGAAGTCGACACTGGCCTGGCCCACCACGCCGCCATCACGACGCACCGTGCCGCCGGCCACCAGGACTTCGAAATCGTCCTTGGCAGCGAGGATCGCCGCAACGTGCAGGTTGTTGGTGATCACTTTGAGGTGGCTGTGGTTGAGCAGTGCCCGGGCGATGGATTCGGTGGTGGTGCCGATATTGATGAACAGGGAAGCATGGTCCGGGATCTGCCGTGCCACCGCTTCGGCGATACGCTGCTTCTCATCGCGCATCTGGTCGGCACGCATGGCATAGGCGGTATTCTCGATACTCGAATCGTAGGCAGCACCGCCATGATACCGGCGCAGCAGGTTGAGTTCTGCGAGCTGGTTGATATCGCGGCGGATGGTTTGCGGGGTGACGACGAACAGCTGCGCCATTTCTTCGATGCTGACGTAACCGCGTTCGCGCACCAGCTCGAGTATTTGTTGTTGGCGAGGAGGCAGATTCATGGGCGGTCCTTTTGGGCTGCCGGACAAATTCTGCAATGATGCCGTAGGAAATGGATGACGGCCAGTGACGATCGGGGTACGAAACGTCCGGATACCGGTCAGCCGTTTCCCCTTCGGAGCCGCAGCTGGGGTGAAAACGCTGCGGCATCCGGGGGATCCGGCTTGTCGGTGAACGTCGGTCGCGGGTGATCAGGCTTCGTGATCTTCCCAGTCTCGGGTGCGCTCGACCGCCTTCTTCCAGCCGGCATAGAGCTTTTCTTTGTGGGCCTCGTCAAGCTGCGGGCTGAACTCGCGCTCGATGATCGCCTTGTTGCGCAACTCGTCCAGGCCGCTCCAGAAGCCACAGGCAAGGCCAGCCAAGTACGCTGCGCCAAGTGCTGTGGTCTCACGCATTTTCGGGCGTTCGACGCAGGTGCCGAGGATGTCGGCCTGGAACTGCATCAGGAAGTTATTAGCCACTGCACCGCCATCCACGCGCAGCTCCGACAAGCGCTCGCCGCAATCCTGTTGCATGGCGTCAAGGACATCGCGGGTCTGATAGGCGATCGATTCGAGTGCCGCCCGGATGATGTGGTCGACTTTCACTCCGCGAGTCAGTCCAAACAGTGCGCCGCGGGCATAAGGGTCCCAGTACGGGGCGCCGAGGCCGGTGAATGCCGGCACCAGATAGACTCCGTTGCTGTCCTTGACCTTGCTGGCGAAGTACTCGGTGTCCAGGGCGTCGTTGACGATCTTCAGTTCGTCGCGCAACCACTGCACAGTGGAGCCGCCGTTGAATACCGCACCTTCCAGGGCATAGGCCACCTCGCCCCGAGGACCGCAGGCGATGGTGGTGAGCAGACCATGGGACGACTTCACCGCCTTGTCACCGGTGTTCATCAGCAGGAAGCAGCCGGTGCCGTAGGTGTTCTTGGCCTGGCCGGGCTCTACGCACATCTGGCCGAACAGTGCCGACTGCTGGTCGCCGGCGATACCGGCGATGGCGATACCGCTCTTGGTGTGGCCGTAGATTTCCGAGGACGGGCGGACCTCGGGCAGCATCTGCCGGGGGATGCCGAGAATCTCCAGCAGCCTCTCGTCCCACTGCAGGCTATGGATGTTGAACATCAGGGTGCGCGAGGCGTTGGTGTAGTCGGTGACATGCACTTTGCCGCCGGAGAATTTCCAGATCAGCCAGGTATCGATGGTGCCGAACAGCAATTCGCCGCGTTCGGCGCGCTCACGCACGCCTTCCACGTTGTCGAGGATCCATTTCAGCTTGGTGCCGGAGAAGTAGGGATCGGTGACCAGGCCGGTGGTTTCGCGAATGTAATCCTCATGCCCATCGCGCTTGAGCTGGGCGCAGATTTCGGTGCTGCGGCGGCACTGCCAGACGATGGCGTTGTACACCGGGCGACCGCTTTCCTTGTCCCAGACCACCGTGGTTTCACGCTGGTTGGTGATGCCCAACGCCGCGACTTGAGCATGGCTGATGCCTGCCTGGGCCAGCGCCTCGACCATGGTCGCGCTTTGCGTGGCGAAGATCTCCATGGGATCGTGCTCGACCCAACCGGCTTGCGGGTAGTGCTGGGCGAACTCGCGCTGGGAGGTGCCGACCACGTTGGCATCACGATCGAAAATGATGGCTCGCGAGCTGGTGGTGCCCTGGTCCAGGGCGATGATGTAGTTCTTATCCTGGGTATCTGTCATGGTCATAGGCCTTGCAAATGAGGAGGTCGGGGGCGTGTAGGATGGCCAGGTCAATTGACCTGGGCATCGGCCCGGCGATTGTCGTTCGGTTCAGCGTCAGCGTCCGGTGCCTGCGGCAAGTTGCGGGCAATCAGGCCGCGATAGATGGCTGCACCCAGGCATGCGCCCAGGATCGGTGCGAACACCGGTACCAGGAAATAAGGAACGCTGCGTCCACCCGTGAAGGCGATTTCGCCCCAACCGGCGAAGAAAGTCATTAGTTTTGGGCCAAAATCGCGGGCGGGATTCATCGCGAATCCGGTCAGCGGGCCCATGGCGCTGCCGATCACTGCGATCAGCAAACCAATCAGCAGCGGCGCCAGCGGGCCGCGTGGCAGGCCATTGTTATCGTCGGCAAGGGCCATGATCACTGCCATGAGGATAGCGGTGATCACCACTTCGACCAGAAACGCCTGGCCGATGGAGAGCGCAGGGTGTGGGTAGGTGGAGAACACCGAAGCCAGCTCCAGGCTGGCCGGGCTGCCGCGCAACATGGCGTGGGCTTGTTCGAAGTCGAAGAACAGGTTGCTGTACAGGGTGTACACCAACGCGGCACCACAGAAGGCGCCGGTGACCTGCGCGAGAATGTAGAAGGGCAGTTTGCGGCGTTCGAACCCACTGAACACCGTCAGCGCGATGCTCACCGCCGGGTTCAGGTGCGCACCGGACACACCGGCGGTGAAGTAGATCGCCATGCTGACCCCCACCCCCCAGATGATGCTGATTTCCCAAAGCCCGAAGCTGGCGCCCGCGACTTTGAGGGCGGCGACGCAGCCGGTTCCGAAGAAGATGAGGAGCGCGGTGCCGAGAAATTCCGCCAGGCACTGGCTGGACAGCGTAGGTTGGCGCAGAGCAGTCGTCATGTATGACCTCGTTTGTTTTTGTTGTGAGGCACGTGGCGCTCGACAGCAATGCCCGGTATCGATCCCCATTGAGACCGGGCAGATGTTGAAATATGCACATTTTGAGTGCACTGATTATTCACAAACGAAAAAATATAGACAAGAAACGCTGATGTCAAAGGTCGAAAGTGAACGCTCGGTCACGATTTGGCCCCGCATCACGGGTGCATATCCCGCCCTAGACGCATTGCTGCGTGTCTGGTTGGCTGGCGGGCGGGATTTGCCCTAAAGTAGCCGCCGACCTGTACCAGATCGGAGCACCACATGACCCCAGCCCTCGACCTGCTCAAGAAGGTGCGCGCCAAACACCGGGTGCGCAGCTACGAGCACGACCCCAAGTCGGCCTCTTATGGGCTTGAAGCGGCAGAAAAGCTTGGCCTGGATCCACGCCAGGTGTTCAAGACGTTGCTGGCGGCCAGCGAAAAGGGCGAATTGCTCGTGGCGGTCGTGCCGGTGGGCGGCACCCTGGACCTCAAGGCCCTGGCCCAGGCCGCCGGGGTGAAGAAGTGCGAAATGGCCGACCCGATGGCGGCGCAACGCGCCACTGGCTACTTGGTCGGAGGCATCAGCCCGCTGGGACAGAAGAAACGCTTACGCACGTTCATCGATCAATCGTCGCAAGACTTTTCGACCATTCATGTCAGTGCTGGGCGGCGAGGCTTGGAAGTGGAACTGGCCGCGGCGGTGCTGGCCGAGCATACCCAGGGGGTGTTTGCCGGGATCGGTCGGGAATGAAGGAGCCTGGAGCTGCGGCGCAGCCCCAGGTCATAGGATCAGCTGGCTGAGCTGTAACGGCGCACGCTGGTTTCCTGGCGCGACAGTTGGGCGGCGACACTGCCCGGTACCGGGAACAGCACCAGGTGATCGGCGGCCACACTGATGCCGACCTCGTCGCCAACCTGGTGATCGATATGGCTTGGGAAGATCGCCTCCAACTGGCTGCCGGTGGGCAATTGCAGGCGGTACAGGGTCGAGGCACCAAGAAAGCTCTTGCCAGTGATGCTGGCACGCAGGCCACTGTTGGGGGCGTACACGATGTCGTCGGGGCGCAGCAACACGTCCACCGAGCTGCCGGGTGCCATGGTATAGGCGCGGTTGCCACGCAGCTCGCCCAGCTCGGTATTGACCGCTTCGTGACTGCTCATCTGGCCGCGAATGAAATAGCCCTGGCCGACGAAGCTGGCGACGAAGGGGGTCTGCGGTTCATGGTAAAGGTTGTAGGGGGTATCCCATTGCTCCAGGCGGCCTTCCTTGAACACCCCGACGTGATCGCTGACGGCAAAGGCTTCTTCCTGGTCATGGGTGACCAGGATCGCACTGGTGCCTCGGTTCTTGAGAATGTCACGTACCTCGTGACTCAAGCGCCGGCGCAGCTCGACATCAAGGTTGGAAAACGGCTCGTCGAGCAGCAGCAACTGGGGTTCCGGGGCCAGAGCGCGAGCAAGCGCCACCCGCTGTTGCTGGCCGCCGGAAAGTTCATGCGGATAGCGTCCGCCCAAGCCGCCGAGCTTGACCAGTTCCAGCATCTCATCGATCACCTCACCCTGCCGGGGATGTTTGGCGATGCCGAAGGCGATGTTCTGGGCCACCGTGAGGTGAGGAAACAGTGCATAGTCCTGGAACACCATGCCGATCCGGCGTTTTTCCGGCGCAAGCGTGAACCCGGCTCGGGATATGACTTCGCCCGCCAGCTGGATTTCACCGGCATGCACTGGCTCGAAGCCGGCGATGGCGCGCAGGGTGGTGGTCTTGCCGCAACCGGAGGAACCCAGCAGGCAACCGATGTCGCCTGCGTTCAGGTGCAGATTGAGGTTCTGGACGATGCGCTGGTCGCCATAGCCGCAGGCAAGGTCGCGCAAGTTGAGCAGTAGGGTTTGACTCATGCGTGGTGGTAAGCCGGTTCTACAAGGAATTCGAGAAGGGCCTTCTGCGCATGCAGGCGGTTCTCAGCCTGGTCCCAGGCGACCGAGCGAGGGTCGTCGAGCAGGTCCTGGCTGATTTCCTCGCCGCGGTGGGCGGGCAGGCAATGCATGAACAGGGCGTCGGGTGCCGCCAGGTCGAGCAGTTCGCGGGTGACCTGATAAGGCGCGAAATGCGCCAGGCGCCGTGCAGTTTCCTCTTCCTGCCCCATGGAAGTCCATACGTCGGTGGTCACCAGGTGCGCGCCCCTCACCGCTTCACGCGGATCGCGGACGATCTGTACGCGCTCGCCACCCAGGGCCAGGAAGCGTGGATCGGGCTCATAGCCTTCCGGACAGGCGATGCGCAGCTGGAAATCGAACTGCACGGCTGCTTCGATGTAGGAGTTGCACATGTTGAAGCCGTCACCGACCCAGGCCACGGTCTTGCCCTGGATGGCGCCACGGTGCTCGAGGAAGGTCTGCATGTCGGCCAGCAGTTGGCAGGGATGCGACTCGTCGGACAGTCCGTTGATCACAGGGACGCGGGAATTGGCGGCGAACTCGGTCAAGGTGGCGTGGGCATGGGTACGAATCATCACGGCGTCGAGCATGCGCGACATGACGATGGCACTGTCGCTGATCGGCTCGCCGCGGCCCAGTTGGGTGTCGCGTGGCGAGAGGAAGATCGCCTGGCCGCCGAGTTGGATCATGCCGGCTTCGAACGACAGGCGGGTACGCGTCGAGGATTTCTCGAAGATCATGCCCAGCACCCGGTTCTTCAGCGGTTCGAACAGTACGCCGCGGTTACGCAGGTCCTTCAGCTCGATGCCTCGACGGACCACGGCGAGCAATTCGTCAGCGGTGAAATCCATCAGGGAGAGAAAGTGCCTAGCGCTCATGTTTGACTACCTTATCTGCAACGGTATGCAGGTCGACCGTATGGTTTTTTTTGACAACGGGAGTGACCTGCGGCGTAAGCCGCACGGGGCGGACGAAATAGGGAAAGGCGCAATACTATAATTAAATGTCGCCTGAAACCAAGGGGGAGAACAGCATCACTGTTGCAAGGGGTGTCATGACAGGCAGTGTCGACGCTGTTCTTTATTTGCTACAGAGGTTTGTACACGGCTTGTCGCCGATTTGGCAAATGCGTGTCGCCAATGACCAGCCTGATGTCGCCTGATTCACGGCGCAAAGCGCACTGGCCGGGGGTCTGGCCTGAGCGCATAGTCGTGGCTGGACAACCACGAGGCCGAGGCGGCCATGACCAAGACCCTTCACCACCGCGCCTGTCATCTGTGCGAAGCGATTTGTGGATTGAACATCGAAGTCGGTCGAGACGACGACGGGCGGTCGCGCATTCATTCGATCAAGGGTGACCCCGAGGACCCCTTCAGCCGAGGACATATCTGCCCCAAGGCGGTCGCGTTGCAGGATATCCAGGACGACCCGGATCGTCTGCGCCAACCCCACAAGCGCGTTGGCTCGCAGTGGCAAGCCATCGGCTGGGACGAAGCCTTCGAACTGGCTGCCGAGCGGCTCTGGGCAATTCAGCAGGCCCATGGGCGCAATGCCGTGGCGGTCTACCAGGGTAATCCGAGCGTGCACAACTACGGCCTGATGACCCATAGCAACTATTTCCTTGGCCTGCTCAAGACCCGCAATCGCTTCTCGGCCACCTCGGTCGACCAATTGCCGCAACATCTGACCAGTCATCTCATGTACGGTCATGGCCTGCTGCTGCCGATTCCGGACATCGACAGTACCGATTTCATGCTCATCCTGGGCGGTAATCCGCTGGCCTCCAACGGCAGCATCATGACCGTCCCGGATGTCGAAAAGCGCCTCAAGGCCCTGCGCGCTCGCGGTGGCCGACTGGTGGTGGTAGACCCACGACGCAGCGAAACAGCAGCGATCGCCGACAGCCACTTGTTCATCCGGCCCGGTGGCGACGCCGCGCTGTTATGCGGCTTGCTCCACACCTTGTTCGATGAGGGCCTGGTCCGCGGCTCGCACCTGCCGATCGCAGGGTTGCAGGCGTTGCGCTCTGGCATTGCAGCGTTCGATGCCGAGTCGATGAGTGCGCATTGCGGCATCGACGCGGCCAGCATACGCCAGCTGGCCCGCGACTTCTCGGCGGCTGACAAAGCGGTCTGTTATGGCCGCATGGGCGTCTCGACCCAGTCTTTCGGCACGCTGTGTCACTGGCTGGTGCAGGTGATCAACCTGGTCACGGGCAATCTTGATCGAGAGGGTGGGGCGCTTTGCACCGAACCGGCGGTGGACCTGGTGGCGAGTACCTCGGGGGGGCATTTCAATGCCTGGCAGAGCCGCGTCTCCGGTTTGCCTGAATATGGCGGTGAGCTGCCGGTGGCCGCTTTGGCCGAGGAAATCCTCACCCCCGGCGAAGGCCAGGTGCACGCCCTGGTGACGGTGGCGGGTAACCCGGTGCTGTCCACGCCCAATGGGCGGCAGTTGGACAAGGCATTGGAAGGGCTGGAGTTCATGCTCAGCATCGACCTGTACATCAATGAAACCACCCGCCATGCCGACCTGATCCTGCCCTCGACCTCGGCGTTGGAAAACGATCATTACGACACGACCTTCAACCTGCTGGCGGTACGCAACGTCACCCGCTTCAACCGGGCGATCCTGGACAAGCCGGAGGGTGCGCTGCACGACTGGGAAATCTTCGTCGGCCTGGCCCAGGCCTTTGCCAAACGGGCCGGGCTGGAGCTCAAGCCGACCGTCCCGCCGGCGCGGATGATCGATCAAGCCCTACGCAGTGGGCGCTATGGTCAGGATTCGGCCTGGAATCTGTCCCTGCAGGCATTGGACCACTACCCCCATGGGCTCGACCTTGGACCACTGCGTGCCAACCTCGCGGCACGCCTGGCGACGGCCAGTAGAGCGGTCGAGGTCGCACCGCAGGTGTTGCTGGACGATCTGCAGCGGCTGGGCCGGCAGGCCCCCGCTGCACCCGACGAACTGCTGTTGATCGGACGCCGCCATGTGCGCAGCAACAATTCATGGATGCATAACTTCCACCGCCTGGTAAAAGGCAAGCCGCGTCATCATTTGCTGATGCACCCATTCGACCTGCAGCAACGGCGCTTGCAGGATGGCCAGCGGGTCGTCGTGCGTTCGCGTACGGGGACGTTGGAAGTCGAGGTGCAGGCGTGCGAGGACATGATGCCTGGGGTGGTCAGCCTGCCCCATGGATTCGGCCACGGACGCCAGGGCGTGAGGTTGCAGGTGGCCCAGACGCAACCTGGGGTGAGTGCCAACGACCTGACCGATGAACGTCTGCGCGATCGGGTATCGGGCAACGCGGCGCTCAATGGCGTCCCTGTGCAGGTCGGTGCCGCTTGATGAACGGTAAGGCCGAGCATGCTGATCGGGTTTCCGTTACAATGCGTCACCGTGCCGACATTTGCGTCGGAAAGTTCAGCCGAGGTGCTACATGGATATCATCGAAACGATCAAAGAGCAGATTGCCAACAACACCATTCTGCTTTACATGAAAGGCTCGCCGAATGCTCCGCAGTGCGGCTTCTCTGCGCGTGCTTCGCAGGCCGTGATGGGTTGTGGCGAGAAGTTCGCCTACGTCGACATCCTGCAGAACCCGGAAATCCGCGCCAACCTGCCCAAGTACGCCAACTGGCCGACCTTCCCACAGCTGTGGGTTGCCGGTGAGCTGGTCGGTGGCAGCGACATCATGCTGGAAATGTTCGAAAAGGGTGAGCTGCAGACCCTGATCAAGGACGCTGCCGCCAAGGCCAAGGCTTCCGAAGCCTGATCCTCATTCCCGAGGCATGAAAAAACCCGCCATGAGCGGGTTTTTTCATGCCTCGAGTCAGCGTGTGCGAATCATTCTTCGCCCATCTGCGACTGCAGGTAGTTCTCGATGCCGATCTTGTCGATCAGCCCCAGCTGAGTTTCCAGCCAGTCGATGTGTTCTTCCTCGGACTCCAGAATGTCCTCGAGCAGATCACGCGAACCGAAGTCGCCTTGTGTTTCGCAATGGGCGATGGCCGCCTTGAGGTCGACCAGGCCTTTCTGCTCGATCTTGAGGTCGCACTCGAGCATTTCCTTGGTGTGTTCGCCGATCAACAACTTGCCGAGGTCCTGAACGTTAGGAATGCCTTCGAGGAACAGAATACGCTTGATCAGTTTGTCAGCGTGCTTCATCTCGTCGATGGATTCCTTGTACTCGTGCTTGCCGAGCTTGTTCAGGCCCCAGTCTTCGTACATACGGGCGTGCAGGAAATACTGGTTGATTGCGACCAGCTCGTTTCCGAGGATCTTGTTGAGATGCTGGATGACGCTTACGTCGCCTTTCATTGCGGGTTCCTGCCCTTGAGATGAGTGCCAATGCAGGAAGTTTGAGCCCGATAGTAAGGGCTGTCAAACCTAAGTTCTTGAATAATAAGTGAAAATTAATAGGAATAAGAATGTTTGTGAACCGCGTTGGTAGCCTAACTTATTGAATTTAAGGCATAAAAAAACCGGACGCAGGGTCCGGTTCTTTGAAATCGGGCAATTCAGGCAGCGGTGAATTCCACAGGGTAGGGCAGGGCCGCCTGTTGGCTTACCTGCACACTCGTCAGGGTCTCGCGCACCACCTCTTTGGCCAAGCAAGCGCATTTGCCGCATTGGCTGGCGACGCCGGTCGCGGCTCGAACTTCCTTGTAGCTGCAGCATCCTTCATAGATCGCATCGCGGATCTGGCCGTCGGTCACGCCGACACAAAGACACACATACATAAAGTCGGACCATCGCTGGTTGAGTCGATGGGTTGGAGAGTAATGGTAATGAGAATGCTTGTCAAAGGGCTTTGCGGGAGCGCCGTGCTTGAGCGACCGGCGGTTCGATTCGGCCTGTCATGAGAAGCCGTGTATGATGGTCGGCCTTTGTTGGATGTCTGGCCTTTCCGCTTGGCCCGGCAAACGGTTCTTCACCCTCATCAGGAGATTACAATGAGCGTACTCGTTGGCAAACAAGCCCCCGATTTCACCGTCCCGGCCGTCCTCGGTAACGGCGAGATCGTCGACAGCTTCAACCTGGCCTCGGCCATCAAGGGCAAGTACGGCCTGGTGTTCTTCTACCCGCTGGACTTTACCTTCGTCTGCCCGTCCGAGCTGATCGCCCTGGACAACCGCATCCCTGACTTCGCCGCCCGTGGCGTGGAAGTGATCGGTGTCTCGATTGACTCGCACTTCACCCACAACGCCTGGCGTAACACCCCGGTCAACAATGGCGGCATCGGTCAGGTCAAGTACACCCTGGCTGCCGACATCTCCCACGAAATCTGCAAGGCCTACGACGTCGAGTCCGAAGGCGGTGTAGCGTTCCGTGGTGCCTTCCTGATCGACAAGAACGGCGTTGTCCGTTCGCAGATCGTCAACGACCTGCCACTGGGCCGTAACATGGACGAGCTGCTGCGTCTGGTCGACGCCCTGCAGTTCCACGAAGAGCACGGCGAAGTCTGCCCTGCCAATTGGAAGAAAGGCGACCAGGGCATGACCGCTTCGCCAGAAGGCGTCGCTGCTTACCTGAGCGAGAACGCCGGCAAGCTGTAATTGCCGAGCGCATAAAAAAACCGGCCTCGATGGCCGGTTTTTTTTGCTTCAAGGTGCAGCTTCAATCGTTGAAGTCGCGCCAGCCGCCCATTTCTTTCCAGCGGTTGACGATGCCGCAGAACAGTTCGGCGGTCTTCTCGGTATCGTAGCGTGCCGAGTGCGCCTCACGACCATCGAAGTCGATATCTGCGCTCTGACAGGCTCGCGCCAATACGGTTTGGCCATAAGCCAGTCCGGCCAGGGTGGCTGTATCGAAGCTGGAGAACGGGTGGAACGGATTGCGCTTGATGTCGTTGCGTGCCACTGCCGCGTTGAGGAAACCCAGGTCGAAGCTGCTGTTGTGGCCGACCAGGATTGCCCGCTTGCAACCGTTGGCCTTGAGCGCTTTGCGCACGCCACGGAAGATGTCGGTCAGGGCGCTTTCCTCGCTCACTGCCATGCGCAGGGGATGGTCCAGCTTGATGCCGGTGAACTCCAGCGCTGCCGGCTCGATATTGGCGCCTTCGAACGGCTCGACCCGGAAGAAATAGGTGTGCTCCGGGAACAGGAAGCCTTTCTCGTCCATGCCGATGGTCACCGCGGCGATTTCCAGCAAGGCATCGGTGGCGCTGTTGAAGCCGCCGGTCTCGACGTCCACCACTACCGGCAGATAGCCGCGGAAGCGTTCGGCCATGGGGTGGCGTGAAGCGCTGCCCGACTGGACATCCTGATCGTCTTCGTAGAGGTCTTCGCTCACGCGTTGTCCTCCAGCAGGCGCCAACGCAGTTGCTCGCCCGCGCGCAGCGGCACCACGGTCTGCTCGCCGAACGGCAGGCTGTCCGGGGCGGTCCACTCCTCGCGGACCAGGGTGATGGTGTCGGTGTTCGCCGGCAGGCCGTAGAAGGCAGGGCCGTGGAGGCTGGCAAAGCCTTCGAGTTTATCCAGTGCGTTGCGTTGTTCGAACGCTTCGGCGTACAACTCGATCGCCGCATAGGCGGTGTAGCAACCGGCGCAACCGCAGGCGTTTTCCTTGGCGTGGCGTGCGTGCGGGGCGGAGTCGGTGCCCAGGAAGAACTTCGGATTGCCGCTGGTGGCCGCGTCCAGCAACGCCACCTGGTGGGTGTTGCGCTTGAGGATCGGCAAGCAATAGAAGTGCGGGCGGATGCCGCCAACCAGCATGTGGTTGCGGTTGTAAAGCAAGTGTTGGGCGGTGATGGTGGCGCCGACGTTGGCCGGGGCCTCGCTGACGAACTGCGCGGCGTCGGAGGTGGTGATGTGCTCGAACACCACCTTCAGGGTCGGGAAACGCTCGACGACACGGCGCAGATGCTCGTCGATGAAGCGCTTCTCGCGGTCGAACACGTCGATCTCGCTGCGCGTGACTTCACCGTGCACCAACAACGGCATGCCAGTTTCGGCCAGTGCCTCGAGCGCGGGGAAAATATTGTCGATGCTGGTCACGCCGGAGTCGGAGTTGGTGGTGGCGCCGGCCGGGTACAGCTTGGCGGCGTACACGAAGCCACTGGCCTTCGCTGCACGGACGTCCTCTGGGCTGGTGCGGTCGGTGAGGTACAGCACCATCAGCGGCTCGAAGCGGCTGCCGGCCGGGCGAGCGGCGAGGATGCGCTCGCGATAGGCGCCGGCTTCTTCGGCATTGCGTACCGGCGGAACCAGGTTGGGCATGATGATGGCACGGGCGAAGGTACGCGCCACATCGCCAACGGTATGAGGCAGGACGGCACCATCACGCAGATGGATGTGCCAGTCGTCGGGACGCAGGAGGGTCAGGCGATCGGACATTGGGGATTCCAGGCGGGTCGAACTCAAGGACCAATGCTACCGGAAAACCCTGGGCCGAGCACGGGCTTCAAGTTTTCCGCCAAGCGCCCGATAGCCTCCAGGTAAGCCGTCAAATAAGTGGAGCCGCCCGTGCGCCAGCGTTATCTAGCCCTGTTCACCTTGTTCGCCAGCATTCCGGCGGGCGCGCTGACCTTCCAGACCCGCATGGAAAATGTCGCCTGGACGGTCGAAGGCGATCAGTTCGAATGTCGCCTGATCCAGCCGATCGACGGCTTCGGCAGTGGCGAGTTCGTGCGTCGGGCAGGTGAACAGCCGGTGTTCCAGCTGCGCTCGGCCAGCAATGTGCTGGGTGCCGGCTCTGCCACCTTGCTGGCAGCGGCCGCGCCTTGGCAGCCGGGGCGTGGCGATGTCAATTTGGGCGTGGTGCGCATGTCCCGCACCGGCGTGTTGTTCACGTCATCCCAAGGCCAGGCCAGCCGATTGATCAATGGCCTGCTCGATGGGCGCAGCACGGTGGTGCGCAATTACACCGGCGAAGGCGGCAGGGCAATGGAAGTGCGGGTGTTGCCAGTCAGCTTCAGCAAAGCCTACAACGACTATCAAGCCTGCGCGGCCAAGATGCTGCCGATGAACTTTGACCAGATCCGCCAGACCCAGGTCGGCTTCCCCGGTGGCGGTATCGAGCTGGATGCCTCGGCTCGGGCGCGGCTGGACGTGATTCTCGATTACCTGAAGGCCGATCCTTCGGTGAATCACATCGAGCTCAATGGTCACTCCGACAACAGCGGCAACCGCTTGACCAACCGCGATACCTCGCGCCGACGCGCGCTGGCCGTGGCCGATTACTTCAAGGCCCATGGCGTGCCGGAAGAGCAGATCGTCGTGCGCTTCCATGGGGAGCGCTATCCGCTGGTCAGGAACAACAGTGCCGCGAACCGGGCACGCAACCGCCGGGTGAACATCGAGCTCGATCGCGTGGCGCCGGTCGAGAAGCCCGCTCAACCCGCCCAAGCGGCGCCCGCGGCCGACGCCAAAGCCTCGCAACCGCCAGCGAAATCGTCCTGATCGGCCGTCCGTCGCACCTTCGACAGATACTGTCGCTTTGTCGTCAGAAGCTGTCGCCCCACTGTAAATTCGTGCGCAAGACCGGTAGAATCGACCGCTTTCCGTACAACCCCGTGGAGTGATGGCATGGCGGACGTAAAAAAGGTCGTACTGGCGTATTCCGGCGGCCTTGATACTTCGGTGATTCTCAAGTGGCTGCAAGATACCTACGACTGCGAAGTGGTGACCTTCACCGCTGACCTGGGCCAGGGCGAAGAGGTCGAGCCAGCCCGCGCCAAGGCCCAGGCGATGGGCGTCAAAGAGATCTACATCGATGACCTGCGCGAAGAATTCGTGCGTGACTTCGTGTTCCCGATGTTCCGCGCCAACACCGTCTACGAAGGCGAGTACCTGCTGGGTACTTCGATCGCCCGTCCGCTGATCGCCAAACGCCTGATCGAAATCGCCAACGAAACCGGCGCAGACGCCATTTCCCATGGCGCTACCGGTAAAGGCAACGACCAGGTTCGTTTCGAGCTGGGTGCCTACGCACTCAAGCCAGGCGTCAAGGTCATCGCCCCATGGCGTGAGTGGGACCTGCTGTCCCGCGAGAAGCTGATGGACTACGCCGAGAAGCACGGCATCCCGATCGAGCGTCACGGCAAGAAGAAATCGCCTTACTCGATGGACGCCAACCTGCTGCACATCTCCTACGAGGGCGGTGTCCTGGAAGATACCTGGACCGAGCACGAGGAAGACATGTGGCGCTGGAGCGTCTCCCCGGAGAACGCCCCTGACCAGGCGACTTACATCGAGCTGACCTACCGCAACGGTGATATCGTCGCCATCGACGGCGTCGAGAAGACCCCGGCGACCGTGCTGGCCGATCTCAACCGCATTGGTGGTGCCAACGGTATCGGTCGCCTCGACATCGTCGAGAACCGCTATGTCGGCATGAAGTCCCGTGGTTGCTACGAAACCCCGGGCGGCACCATCATGCTCAAGGCCCACCGTGCGATCGAATCGATCACCCTGGACCGTGAAGTCGCTCACCTCAAAGACGAGCTGATGCCCAAGTACGCCAGCCTGATCTACACCGGTTACTGGTGGAGCCCGGAGCGTGTGATGCTGCAGCAGATGATCGACGCTTCGCAGGTCAACGTGAACGGCGTAGTGCGTCTGAAACTGTACAAGGGCAATGTCACCGTGGTGGGTCGCAAGTCCGACGACTCGCTGTTCGACGCCAACATCGCGACCTTCGAAGAAGATGGCGGCGCCTACAACCAGGCTGACGCCGCTGGCTTCATCAAGCTCAACGCTCTGCGCATGCGTATTGCTGCCAACAAGGGCCGTTCGCTGCTCTGAGGCATTGCTGCTGTACCGACCCCGGCTCAGGCCGGGGTTTTTTTTTGTGTCTGCCCCAGGCCGCTCAGAGCGTTTCCGCTGTCGCCTCACCGGGCAATTTGCTAAGTGAAAAATGGATGCATTGGCGTGTCTCAAGGTTGCAGAAAACCCACTGGCAGGTATGCCCACCAGGCTGAGCCAGGGAGTGACAGATTTGGCTCTCGATCATTCGTTGCGCTGCAGGTCCTGTCAGTGTAACGGTGAACGGCGCGCTGGACGCTGCCTCGCTGGCCTCTATCATTCGCTCGGCGAGCGCATCGCGGCTCGCTTGATTGCGTTTCGCAGTGGCCTGGCGCGGGTCAGGCTTGTAGAACGATTTGTAGTTGAAGTTCAGCGTAATGAAGAACAGCGCCGTCAGGAAAAAGGGGAAGCCCACCAGAAACCAGGTATACAGCGCTTGGCTGTGTTCGCTGAGAAACGGCAATGTAGCCAGCGCGGAAGCCTCGGCTATCCCGGCGAAGATCGCAATGATCGTGAGTGGGGCGACTGGTTGTAAACGGGCCAAGGATACAGCCTCCGTCAGTGTGTCCGACTATCGATAGCCCTTATGTCGGCCGCACTGAAGTGCCAAGGCTTTCCTGTAGCTGAACGCTTTCCCGGTAACTTTCCAACGTTGAAGCGGAAACGAAAAATCCTTCACGCCGGTGCTGCTATGGCAACTGGGCCGGTTCCCGTAGCTTTGTTAGCGTTTAGTCAGTTCATGGAAGAAGTGGAAAACAGATTGTTTTCCATGAGTCGCGTGTAGGAATTTTCTCTGAGTTATGTAGGTTTTATCTATTCGTGCGTTTAAGCAGGGGATGGTTACGCGCTTAGGGGGGTTGCTCGGTTATTGTGGCGGCTCGTGACTAATAAAATCGTTGAATGGATATCGCATGAATAAAGTCGTTATTGTGGATGATCATCCGGTCATACGCCTGGCCGTACGCATGCTGATGGAGCGGCATGGATACGATATCGTCGGCGAGACCGACAACGGTGTGGCAGCCTTGCAACTGGTGCGGGAATATCTGCCGGATATCGTGGTACTGGATATCGGCATACCCAAGTTGGATGGCCTGGAGGTCATCACCCGTGTCACGGGGGTCAGCCCACGTAGCCGGGTACTGGTCCTGACATCGCAGGCCCCAGGGCATTTTTCGATGCGGTGCATGCAGGCGGGTGCTGCAGGGTATGTCTGCAAGCAACAGGAACTCACCGAGCTACTCAGCGCAATCAAGGCGGTGCTTTCCGGATATAGCTATTTCCCCAACCAGGCCCTGCACAAAACGCGTGGCCGACTGGGTGGCTGCAGTGAAACGGAAATGGTCGACCGCCTTTCGGCCCGCGAGATGACGGTGCTGCAACAACTCGCCAGGGGCCGGTCCAACAAGGAAATTGCCGAAAGCATGTTTCTCAGCAACAAGACGGTCAGCACCTACAAGACTCGCTTGTTGCTGAAGCTCAATGCCCGTTCGCTGGTCGACCTGATCGAGCTCGCCCAGCGTCATGGTCTGGCATGACCGACACCCGACATCGCTCGGAAAGCCCCCGTTGGCGGCTTTCCTGCAGGTTTAGAGGTCGTAGTCGAAATCGGCCAGTTGCTTTTGCAGGCGACGCTCTTCCAGCAGGTTATCGATGGTGCGTCGCTTGCTCAGGTTGGTCTTCGCCGTTTCCACCTGAGGCTCTGCGTCGTCATCGACGATATCAATGTCATCTTCGATCGACAGGTCTTCTTTGTCGGTACTCATGATTCGCTCCAAGCCAAGGGGCCATTGGCCGTCCTTATAGCGAGAAAGCGAAGCCTGGTAAAAAAGATTTTTTCAATCGCCACTACCGCTTTTTTACTATCGGCTCAATCGTCGGAAGTCTTCTGTTTGAATTCGCACAGATCCTCTATCCGGCAACTTCCACAGCGCGGCTTGCGCGCCTGGCAAACGTAGCGCCCATGGAGAATCAGCCAGTGGTGGGCGTCCAGCAGATAATCCTTGGGTACGAACTTGATCAGTTTGCGCTCGACCTCCAGTACGGTTTTGCCGGGGGCGATGCCGGTACGGTTGCTGACCCGGAAAATATGCGTGTCCACCGCCATGGTCGGTTGACGGAAAGCGGTGTTGAGTACCACGTTGGCGGTCTTGCGGCCAACCCCCGGCAATGCCTCCAGGGCTTCGCGAGTTTGTGGAACCTCGCCACCGTGACGTTCGATGAGCAGGCGGCACGTCTCGATCACGTTCTTGGCCTTGCTGTTGTACAGACCGATGGTCTTGATGTACTGGCTCAGGCCCTCGACTCCCAGGGCGTAAATGGCCTCGGGGGTATTGGCGACCGGGAACAGCCGAGCCGTGGCCTTGTTGACCCCAACGTCGGTCGATTGCGCCGACAAAGTCACGGCAACCAGCAATTCGAAAGGTGTGGTGTAGGCCAGCTCGGTCTTCGGGTCGGGATTGTCTTCGTGCAGCCTGCGAAAGATCTCGAGGCGTTTTGCGGCATTCATGGGGTCAGGGCTTTCCTTCACGGCTTGGTCGGGCAATGCCCGTTTTCGTTCGATTGTACAAGGCCAGGAGTAATCCGAGCAGTATCAATGCGCCTGGCGCAAGGCCTGCCAACTGCAGGCCTGCCCAATGTCCAAGCCACTGGCGGCAGGCGCCGAGCAGCAGGCTGCTGCCCAGCAGGCTACCCAGGTACAGCGCCAGCGGTCGCCAGCCGCGGGTTCTGCCGAGCAGGTGCTCGACCAGTAGGCATTGCACGGCGAACAGCACTGGCCAATGCCCAAGTGCTATGGCCAGAGGCAGGTTCCAAGTGGCGAGGGCCAACTGCAGGCAACTGCTGAGGGCGGCCAGGATTACCAGGCTGGCCAGACGGCAGGCACCGCTGCTTAGTCGGCGGCGCAGCGGTGCCACAAATGCTTGGTGCAGTGCCGTCAGGCAAACGGCGTACAGGCCGAACAGGCAGCCTTGAGCCAAGGTCTGGGTGGCTCCCAGCAGAGGCACGAGGCCGACGGCGAGCAGATAAAGACTAGTCATGGTCGGAGTTGCCCAGCAGCGCATGGCGGTGTTGATCGAAGTAGCTCAGGGCCTCGCGCAGTGCTGTCATCACCGCTCGGGATGTGACTGTGGCACCGGCCAGCTGGTCGAAGTCGCCGCCGTCACGCCTGAGGGACCAATGGTCTGTCGACCGGTGTCCGGCGAACTGCGTCAGCCAAGCCAGTTGCGGTTCGCCAAGACGCCCGCCGAGCCCCGGCGTTTCCTGTTGCCCGATGACACGACTGGCCAATAGGCGGCCGTCGGGCGCGATGGCGATGCTCAGGGTGATGGGGCCGGTATAGCCTTGGATCTGGCTGATCAGCAGGATCGCCTTGGGCCGATTGGCCAGGGTCGCGAGGTAGCCCGCCTGGAGGCGGCTGTTGGGTAGCTGCGATTCCGCCAGCGCGAGCGGGGCATCCAGTGGACGATTGTCATAGCTGTGTGCAGGCAGCACGGCCAGTCGCTGCTCGGTTTGCAGCTGGACCTGGGCACGGGCCCTGGCGGGTTCGGTCCAGTGTCGCCAGGCCAGCGTTGCCGACACTGCCAGCGCGGTTATCACGAGCAGGCCGAGGATATTACGTCCGTGGTTGTTCATGGCGCCACCTGCTGGCGGCGCATGGCGAGGCGTTCGAGGCTCGGTACGGCCAGGTTCATCAACAGCACCGCAAAAGCGGTACCATCGGGGTAATTGCCCCAGGTGCGGATGAGATAGATCAGCAGCCCGGCGGCAAATCCGTACAGCAGCTTGGCCAGCGCGGCCCGTGGCGCCGAGACCGGTTCGGTAATGATGAAGAAGGCACCCAGCATCGTCGAGCCGGAGAACAGGTGAAGCAGGGGGGAGCCATTGGAGTCGGACCCCGAGCCGTTCCAGGCCAGTAGGCTGAACAGGGCCAAACCCGCCAGCAGGCCCGCGGGTGCGTGCCAGGTGATGACTTTGCGTTGCAGCAGTACCAGTCCGCCGAGCAGGAACCCAAGGTTGGCCCACTCGCTACCGCGTCCGCCGACGGTGCCAAAACCGGGATGACGGGTGAACAGCTCATCGATCGTCAGGCTGCGGTTATGACGCAGGCCATCGAGTACCGTGGGTTGAGCCCAGGCATCGGCCTGTTGGCCGCTGCCGAATACCGCTTGCCAGGTATCGAGCAAACCGTGCGCCTGGTCGGGCCAGTGATTCATCTGCAGGGGGAAGCTCAGCAGGACGAAGGCATAGCCCACCATGGCCGGGTTGAACAGGTTGCGGCCCACCCCCCCAAAGGCCTGTTTGCCCACGCCAATGGCGACGGCTGCGGCGGTCACGGGTAGCCACCAGGGGGCGCCTGGGGGCAATGCGGCAGCCAGCAATACGGCAGTGACCAGCGCGCTCGTGTCGGCGAGGGCGGTGCCGATGGGGCGTTGGCGCCACGCCAGCAACAGCGCTTCGCTGGCCACGGCGGACAGTGAGCACAGCAACAAATTCACCGCGACACCCCAACCGTACTGCCAGAGCAAGGCCAGCACGCCGGGAATGCATGCCAGCAGTACCAAGACCATGGTCTGGCGTAAGCGCTGGGCATCGCTGCGTTGTGTCTGGCTCATGGCCTGAGCAACCCGCTGAGTCCGCTGAACGCCATGGTCATCACGCCGACGCCGAGCAATTCGATGGGCAATCCACGCAGGCAGGTTGGCACGTCGTCGTGTCGGGTGCGCTGACGCAGGTCGTCGAACAGAACCAGCGCCAACCACAAGCCTAGGCCGCCCAATACGGCGCAGCCCAACGTCGTCAGCCAGCTTCCAGTGTTTTCGCCAAGCTGCAGAATCAACCCTAGCACCAGCACGTTTATCGCCAGCGGCTGTTGCGCAGATCGATCCCCCCAGGCAAGGCCCAATCGGGTCAAGGCATGCGGCATTGTCCAGCCAAGCAGAGCCAGCCAGGGCAGCAGTATGAACAGACGCAGGTCTTGCAGGTGCCAGGGCGTCAGCAGCCAGGCGTCGAGCAGATAGCCACTGCTGACGCCGAGGGCGACGTAAAGCGCACAGAACAGCCCCAACCCATGGCGATCGGTTGCGCAGGTGTTGGTGGCCAGGTGATTGATCAGCACGGCGCTGACCAGCAGCAAGACGGCATCGTTCATGGCAATTACGATAGTCGTCCGTGGGCAGGTGTGTCGTCTTGGCGCGACGGGTGAAAGCAAAGCCCCGGCACTGAGGCCGGGGCTTGGGGCTTACTTGATGCGTTGACCTGGTTTGGCACCGCTGTCGGGGCTAAGCAGGTAGATCTCTTCGCCACCTGGGCCGGCTGCCATGACCATGCCCTCGGAAATGCCGAAGCGCATTTTTCGCGGTTTGAGGTTGGCCACCATCATGGTCAAGCGGCCTTCCAACTGCGACGGGTCGGGATAGGCCGACTTGATGCCGGAGAACACATTGCGGCGCTCGTCACCGATGTCCAGGGTCAGTTGCAGCAGCTTGTCGGCACCGGCAACCGCCTCGGCCTTGACGATCAGCGCCACGCGCAGGTCGACGGCGGCAAAGGTATCGAATTCGATCTCGGCCGACAGTGGATCCTTGGCCAGCTCGCCGTTACCCGCAGGTACTGCAGTCTGGGTAGCGGCCAGGTCTTCCTTGCTGGCGGCGACCATCGCCTCGACCTTGGCCGGCTCAATGCGGCTCATGAGCGGTTTGAAGGCGTTCAGCGTGTGGTTTTCCAGGCGTGACAGGTGATCGTTCCAGGTCAGTGGCGCCACATTGAGGAAGGCCTCGGCATCTGCGGCGAGTACCGGCAACACCGGCTTGAGGAAGATCACCAGTTGGCGGAACAGGTTGATACCTTGGGCGCAGATCGCCTGAACCTCGGCCTGCTTGCCGTCCTGCTTGGCCAACGACCAGGGTGCTTTGTCGGCGATCCAGGCGTTGGCGCGGTCGGCCAGCGCCATGATTTCGCGCATGGCGCGGGCGAAGTCGCGCCCTTCGTAGGCCTCGGCGATCGACGGCGCGGCGGCCAGGAAGGCTTCGGTCAGTTCCGGGGCGGCGTCGCCTGCCACCAGTACACCGTCATTGCCCTTGTGCACGAAGCCGGCGCAACGGCTGGCAATGTTGACGACCTTGCCGACCAGGTCGGAGTTGACCTTCTGCACGAAGTCTTCGAGGTTCAGGTCCAGGTCGTCGACGCCCCGGCCCAGTTTGGCTGCGTAGTAGTAACGCAGGTATTCAGGCTGCAGATGGTCCAGGTAGGTGCGCGCCTTGATGAAGGTGCCCCGCGACTTGGACATCTTGGCGCCATTGACGGTCAGGTAGCCATGCACGTTGATGCCGTTGGGCTTGCGGTAACCTGCGCCCTCGAGCATGGCTGGCCAGAACAGGGCGTGGAAGTTGACGATGTCCTTGCCGATGAAGTGGTACAGCTCGGCTTTGGAATCGGCATTCCAGAACGCGTCGAAGTCCAGCTCCGGACGACGCGCGCAGAGGTTCTTGAAGCTGGCCATGTAGCCGATCGGCGCATCCAGCCAGACGTAGAAGTACTTGCCAGGCTCGCCGGGGATCTCGAAGCCGAAGTACGGCGCGTCACGGGAGATGTCCCACTCCTGCAGGCCCGAGTCGAGCCATTCGGCCAGCTTGTTGGCCACGGCGTCCTGCAGGGTACCGCTGCGGGTCCACTGCTGCAGCATGGCCTGGAAGTCGGGCAGCTTGAAGAAGAAGTGCTGGGAGTCGCGCAGTACCGGGGTCGCCCCGGAAATCGCCGACTTGGGATTCTTCAGTTCGGTGGGCGCGTAGGTCGCCCCGCACTTCTCGCAGTTATCGCCGTACTGGTCTTCGGCCGCGCACTTGGGGCAGGTGCCCTTGATGAAGCGGTCGGCCAGGAACATGCCTTTTTCCGGGTCGTAGTACTGGGTGACCGAACGGGTGGCGATGTGCCCGGCATCTTTCAGACGGGTGTAGATGAGCGTGGACAGCTCGCGGTTTTCTTCGCAGTGGGTCGAGTGGAAGTTGTCGAAGTCGACCAGGAAATCGGCGAAGTCAGCGCTGTGCTCGGCCTGGACATCGGCAATCAATTGCTCCGGGGTGATGCCTTCCTTTTCGGCGCGCAGCATGATGGCCGAGCCGTGGGCGTCGTCGGCGCAGACGTAGATGCACTGGTTCCCGCGCAGCTTCTGGAAGCGCACCCACATGTCCGTCTGAATGTACTCGAGCATATGGCCAAGGTGAATGGATCCATTGGCATAGGGCAGGGCGCTGGTAACGAGAATCTGACGTGGCTCGGACATGGTGGCTCGGCTACTTATCTGGCGACGGGGTAAAAAACAGGTTGATCGGCCACTATAAAGGGCCGGCGAAGATATTTCACCCCAAGGACGCATCTGCTGACGATTGACGGGTTAGGATAGGCGCCTGATTCACTTACTCGTTTGCCAATGGGAGTCTCCATGAGTGCCGTCACCCGTGCCGCCGTCGAAGGTGTGCTTCGCCAGTACACCGACCCCTATCTGAACCAGGACCCGGTCAGCGCCGGGTGCGTGCGCACCCTCGACATCCAGGGAGGCAAGGTCACCGTCCAACTGCAGCTGGGCTACGCGGCCGGCCTGTTCAAGGGCGGTTGGGCGCAGGTATTGCGCACCGCCATCGAAAACCTCGACGGCGTCGACAGCGCCGACGTGTCGATCGACTGCGTGATTGCCGCGCACAAGGCTCAGGCCCAGGTGCCGGGAATGGCCAACGTGAAGAACATCGTCGCGGTCGCCTCGGGCAAGGGCGGTGTCGGCAAGTCCACTACCGCAGCCAACCTGGCGCTGGCCCTGGCCCGTGAGGGCGCCCGGGTGGGGATTCTCGATGCCGACATCTACGGTCCCAGCCAAGGTGTGATGTTCGGCATCGCCGAGGGGACCCGGCCGCAGGTGCGCGAACAGAAGTGGTTCGTGCCGATCAAGGCCCATGGTGTGGAAGTCATGTCGATGGCCTTTCTCACCGATGACAACACGCCCATGGTCTGGCGCGGGCCCATGGTCTCGGGCGCGCTGCTGCAACTGGTGACCCAGACCGCCTGGGACGACCTTGACTACCTGGTGATCGACATGCCGCCAGGCACCGGCGACATTCAGCTGACCCTGGCGCAGAAAGTCCCGGTGGCCGGCTCGGTAATCGTCACCACCCCTCAGGACCTGGCATTGCTCGACGCCAAGAAGGGCGTGGAGATGTTCCGCAAGGTCAACATCCCGGTGCTGGGTGTGGTGGAGAACATGGCCGTGCACATCTGCTCGAACTGCGGCCATGCCGAGCATCTGTTCGGCGAGGGCGGCGGGGAGAAGCTGGCGGCCCAATACGGCGTCGAACTGCTGGCCTCGCTGCCGTTGTCGATGCTGATCCGCGAGCAGGCCGACAGCGGCAAGCCCACGGCCATTGCCGAGCCGGAGAGCCAGATCGCCTTGGTCTACCAGGAACTGGCACGTCAGGTCGGAGCGCGGATCGTGCTGCAGGAGGCGGCCGCGCCAGCGATGCCGAGCATTACCATCAGCGAGGACTGATGTGCCAGGGTGGTCGCCGGCTGACTGGCGATCACCCTGCAGCGGTTTTCGACCAGAATGAAAAAACCCGCCAGAAGGCGGGTTTTTTTGAAAGCGAGGAAGCGAGATCGACTTAGGCGATCTGAACTTCTTCAGCCTGCATGCCTTTCTGGCCGCGGGTAGCGACGAAAGTAACAGCCTGGCCTTCTTTCAGGGTTTTGAAGCCGTCAGCTTGGATGGCTTTGAAGTGCACGAACAGGTCGTCGCCCGACTGAGGGGTGATGAAGCCGTAGCCCTTCTCATCGTTGAACCACTTGACGGTACCGGATTGACGGTTGGACATTTTTCTGTCTCCTTGGACAAAGTTGATTACGGTCAGGAAAAAACCTGCCCGGGACTGAGCGCAAAGAGAGCAGAAAATTCAGCGATGGGCCGATCAGGATCGTGCATCAAACTAGAGATTCTCGGTGTCACGTGCAGCACAGTGGCGCCACCTTAACCCACTTTCCGCGGCCTGCCAATGGCCAGAAGACGCTTTAGAGAAATTCGGATCGGCGGCCGTGGCGGCCCCGTCCGGCGCGGGATGCGGCATGGAACTTTAACCTGGGCGCCGGGACCGGTAAGATGCGCGTTGATTTTTTCCCCGCAACTCTTCAGGACTCCCCCCGCCATGAGCATCAAATCGGACAAGTGGATTCGCCGCATGGCGCAGGAACACGGCATGATCGAACCGTTCGTCGAGCGCCAGGTGCGCGGCGAGCACGACAGTCGTGTCATCTCCTTCGGTGTTTCCAGCTACGGCTACGACGTGCGTTGCGCCGATGAATTCAAGGTATTCACCAACATCAATTCGGCCACTGTCGACCCCAAGAACTTCGACGCCGGCAGCTTCGTCGACGTCAAGAGCGACGTCTGCATCATCCCGCCGAACTCCTTCGCCCTGGCCCGCACCGTCGAGTACTTCCGCATTCCGCGCAATGTGCTGACCATCTGCCTGGGCAAGAGCACCTACGCGCGTTGCGGCATTATCGTCAACGTCACGCCCCTCGAGCCGGAGTGGGAAGGTCACGTGACCTTGGAGTTCTCCAACACCACCACGCTGCCGGCGAAGATCTATGCCAACGAAGGTGTCGCACAGATGCTGTTCCTGGAATCCGATGAAGAGTGCGAAGTGTCTTATAAAGACCGTGGCGGCAAGTACCAGGGCCAGCGCGGCGTCACCCTGCCACGCACCTGAGCCGACGAGCGCGGGGAATTCCTTCCCGCATTGGCACTCCAACCCTTTGAACAGTGCCGAATGCGCATGACGCGTATCGGCCCCTGTCAGGAGTCGCCAATGAAACTAGATCCCGCAATCAGCGCGAAGCTGGCTGTACTGCAGCCCAATCAGGTCGGCCTGCTGGCCTGGAGCCTGCTGGCGCATCCGCTGCCGATGCACGCAGGCGGCATCCCGGGACAGCCCGATCCCGATCCTTCGCCCGCGCCGCAACCCGGCGACGATCCGCCTATGGAGCCCGGTGAGCCCACCCTTCCGGACGATCCTCCACCTGCACCGGTGGCCTGATCAGCCCTTTAGCGCCCAGACCTGATCGGCACCTGCGAGAAATATCCGGTCGCCCGACGCAGGGGCGACCGTCCATCCTCCGGTGAACTCACCAAAAGCCGGCAGCAGGCTGACCCGTGCATCGATCACGAAGCATGGCAGCCGCAACCGCTGCCGGGCCCGTCCGCGTAACACGAAGACCGGATGCACGTGTCCGGCCAGCACTGCGTGGGTGGGATGGGGCTCGGGTTCGTGACACAGGGCGAACGGTCCGACCAGCCAGGGTTCGTTGGTCATCTCGATGCCCAGATCACTTGGCGGGTCGCCTGCATGCCGGTCATGGTTGCCGCGTACCAGCACGATGTGCATCCCGGCATGCTGTGCCCGCCAGTCCCGCAGGCGGGCCAGGGTCGCTGGGGCATGGGCGTGCCGGGCATGGAGAAAGTCGCCAAGCACGATCAACTGCTGGCAATCCAACTCGCCCAGCAAGGTGTCCAGGCGCGCCAGCGTCGCGGTGGTGGTGCCCCTAGGCACCGGCTGGTGTAGCGCACGGTAGCTGGCGGCTTTGCCGATGTGTACGTCGGCCACCAGCAGGGCCTTGCGCGCCGGCCAGTAGAGGGCTTTGTCCGGCAGTAACCAGAGCGTCTGGCCGCAATGTTCGATCGCCAGATAGTTCATTCCGCCAGTTTCTCCAGATCCGAAACCATGCGCGCAATGCGGTCCGCCAGCTTTTCAGTGCTCAGCGTCTCGCGCATGCCCTCGACCAGCAAGGTGAAGGCCAGTGGGCCAGGGCGCCGCAGCGGGTGCAGGTCCAGTTGCAATTGACTCATGTCCAGCAAATGGCGCTGCAGGCGTTCGATTTCCAACTCCTCGCGGAGCACCTCATCCCGCGCCTGACCGAGCAGCAGGTTGTCGGCATCGTGCTTGCGAAACACTTCGTAGAACAACCCGCTGGAAGCTTGGATCTGCCGTGTGCTTTTTTGTGCGGCGGGGTAACCGCCGAATACCAGGCCGGAAATCTGCGCAATCTCGCGAAACCGTCGCAGGGCCATTTCCCCCGCGTTGAGGCTGGCCAGCACGTCCTCCAGCAAGTGTTCGGTCGACAGCGCAGCGGGAAGGCACCTGGCCCAATCCACGTCACTGGGACTGAGCAGTTCGAAACCATAGTCGCTCACCGCGATCGACACCGACAGCGGCTGTACCCGGCTCACGCGCCAGGCGATCAGATTGGCCAGGCCCAGGTTGGCCATGCGCCCGGCGAAGGGGTAGAGGAACAAGTGCGAGCCCTGGCGCGTGGTCAGAGTCTCGGCCAGCAGCGTCCGCTGCGTGGGCAGCGCTGACCACTGGGATTGGAGCGTGAGCAAGGGGCGCACGGCGCGCATTTCCGGGCTGTCGTAGCGGCCTCGTGCTGCGGCGTCGAGCTGTGCGACCAGGGCGTCGGCCAGCTCGCTGGACAGTGGCATGCGCCCGCCGCTCCAACGTGCCACCGCCGCCTTGCGTGAGGTACTGCGGCGCACGTAGGCGGTCATGTTCTCCACGCGTACCAATTCCAGCACCCGGCCGGCGAACAACAAGGTGTCGCCGGGGCGCAGGCGGGCGATGAAAGCTTCTTCCACGCTGCCCAGGTGTTTGCCACCGCCCCCCTTGCTCCAATACTTGAGCTGCAGGCTGGCGTCACTGACGATGGTGCCGATGCCCATCCGATGGCGCCGCGCCAGGCGTTCGCTGGCGACCCGCCAGACCCCGTCGGGGTGGGCCTCGACGCGCTGGTAGTCGGGGTAGGCGCTCAGCGAATTGCCGCCATGGCGGACGAAGTCCAGCGCCCACTGCCATTGACTGTCGCGCAGCTCGCGGAAGGCCCAGGTGCTGCGTACCTCGGACAACAGCTCGGACGGGCGAAAACCGCTACCCAAAGCCATGCTGACCAAGTGCTGGACCAACACGTCCATGCTCAGGCGCGGCGACTGGCGCGCCTCGATATGGCCGGCGGCAAGGGCACTGCGCGCTGCGGCTGCCTCGACCAGCTCCAGGCTGTGGGTGGGTACGAGCGTGATGCGCGACGGCCGCCCCGGCGCATGGCCAGAGCGGCCAGCACGTTGCATCAGGCGGGCGATCCCCTTGGCCGAGCCGATTTGCAACACCCGTTCGACCGGTAGAAAGTCCACGCCCAGGTCGAGGCTGGAGGTGCACACCACGGCCTTCAACGTGCCCTGCTTGAGGCTGCGTTCGACCCAGTCGCGGGTGTCGCGGGCCAGTGAGGCGTGGTGCAAGGCGATCAGCCCCGCCCAGTCGGGTCGTGCGTCGAGCAGCGCCTGGTACCAGAGCTCGGCCTGGGCACGGGTGTTGGTGAACACCAGGGTGCTGGCGCTGGTGTCGATTTCGGTCGCGACCTGGGCGAGCATTTTCAGGCCCATGTGCCCGGCCCAAGGGAAGCGCTCGATGGCCTCTGGAAGCAAGGTGTCGACCAGCAGGCGCTTGTCCTGGCGACCCTCGATCAGCCGCCCGCCAGCGGGCACCAGCACGTCGAGCGCGTGCTGCAGGTTGCCCAGGGTCGCCGACAGCCCCCAGACCACCAGTTCGGGATGCCAGCGGCGCAGGCGTGCCAGGGCCAGTTGCAGTTGCACGCCACGCTTGTTGCCGAGCAATTCGTGCCACTCGTCCACGACGACCAGGCGCAGGCTGGCGAAGTCCTCGCTGGCCTGGGTGCGGGTCATCAGCAGGGTCAGGCTTTCCGGCGTGGTGATCAGGGCACTGGGCAAACGTCGCGCCTGGCGCGCGCGTTCGGCGCTGCCGGTATCGCCACTGCGCACGCCGACGGTCCAGTTCAGCTCGAGTTCATCCAGCGGCGCCTGCAGCGCACGGGCGGTGTCGGCAGCCAAGGCGCGCATGGGGGTGATCCATAACACGCGCAACGGCGCGGGCAGGCGTCCGCCAGGTGAGTTGGCGAAGGCGCGCAGCGCGGCCAGCCAGACGGCGTAGGTCTTGCCAGCACCGGTGCTGGCATGCAGCAAACCCGACTCGCCTCGTTCGACCGCCGCCCAGACCCGGCGCTGGAACGCGAACGGTGTCCAGCCACGGGTTGCGAACCAGGCATTGGCGAGGTCGGAGGAGGCGGGCATCGAGCAAAGCATCCTTGGCAGGGTGTGCTTCTACAGACCGCGCCCCAGGCGTTTTGGTTTTACCGGATCAGTTGGCCAGCAGGTAGCCGCTGCGGCACACGTCTTCGCCTGCGACGTGGGCGATGACCATGCCGGTGGTGGCCATCCGTCGGACGCTGCGCGCATACAACAGTCCGGCCTGGCCGGTATGCACGGGCGTGACCCGATCATTGAGCGGATCGATGACTTCGGCGATCAACTGGCCGGCTTCGAGGAACTGTCCGGGGCGTGCATGATAGACCAGCAGGCCGCCGAGCGGCGCCGCCACCGGCTCGACTGCAGCCAGCGGCGTTGCAGCACGTGCCAGGGACGGCAGCGGTGGGACAGGACCTTCGATCACCCCGGCATGGGTGAGAAAGTCGAGGATGGCTTGGCAGTCCTTGCCCGCCAGTTCGTGGCTGACATCGGCCTGGCCGCGAAGCTCGACGGTGACCGAGAAGCTGCCCAGAGGAATCGGATAGCGTTTGCCGAAGCGCTGCTGCAACTGCCACCAGACCAGGCTGAAGCATTCGTCGAACGATTGCCCGCCCGAGTCGGTGGCCAGCAGGCTGGCCTGGGCACCGAGGTAGCGGGCCAGGGGTTCGACCTGCGGCCATGCCTCGGGTGTGGTGTAGAGGTGTTCGACGGCTTCGAAGTCGCAGTGCAGGTCGAGCACGATGTCCGCGTCGCAGGCCAGGCGCTGCAAGGTCAGGCGCTGGGATTGCAGCGGCGTGTGCACCGGATGGGCATCCAGGCCGCGGCGCAGGTATTCGCGAATCAGCGCGATGTTGTGGGCGGGATCCTGGGTCAGGTGGCCGTCGATCAGGTCGCCGATGCTGTCGGACAGGTCGACGAAGTTGCGGTTGAAATTCTCGCCGCTCTGTAGTTCGAAGCGCCCCAGCGGTGCATCCAGCAGTACCTGCTCCAGGCCGACCGGATTGGCCACCGGCACCAATACGATTTCCCGCTGCAGACGTCCTTGGTGTTCCAGGTCGGTCAGGCGGCGTTTGAGGTGCCAGGCTACCAGCATGCCAGGCAGTTCGTCGGCGTGCAGAGAGGCCTGGATGTACACCTTGCCACCACCCCGGGGGCCGAAGTGAAAGCTGTGGAGCTGTCGGGTGATGCCGGGTACGGGAGAGAGCAGGTCGTGGGTCGAATGGTGCATGGTGGTCCTGGCTGCGTGGCGAAAACGGTCTGCGACACGGGTCGGCAGAAAGATAGAAGCACAGTTTGGTCGATTGTGCTTCACCGTTTCGCGTATCGTCGACCGGTCGACGTCCCAGCTCAGGCCAGCAGCGCCTGCAAGGTCGCCAGGTCATCGGCTTCGTCCGCCGGTTTGTCCTGACGCCAGCGCAACATGCGAGGAAAGCGCACGGCAATTCCGCTCTTGTGACGCTTGGACAGCGCAATGCCTTCGAAGCCCAGTTCGAACACCAGGGTTGGGCTGACGCTGCGCACCGGGCCGAAGGTTTCCACCGTGGTCTTGCGGATGATGGCATCGACCTTGCGCATCTCTGCGTCGCTGAGCCCGGAATAGGCTTTGGCAAAGGGCACCAACTTTCGCTCGGGCGTGCCGGCCGGTGCATCCCACACGGCGAAGGTATAGTCACTGTAGAGACTGGCGCGACGGCCATGGCCGCGCTGGGCATAAATCAACACCGCGTCCACGCTGAACGGGTCGATCTTCCATTTCCACCAAAGACCCATGTCCTTGGTCCGGCCTACGCCGTAGAGGGCCTCACGCTGTTTCAGCATCAGTCCTTCGACGCCCAGGCTGCGGGACTGCTCGCGCTGGCGGGCGAGGTCGGCCCAGTCGGCGCCGGCGAGCAACGGAGACAACAGCAAGGGCGCGAGCGGATACGCCTCGACCAGGCGTTCCAGTTGCATGCGGCGGGCATACTGTGGCCGATTGCGCCAGTCCTCGCCCTGCCACTCGAGCAGGTCGTAGGCTTGCAGCACCACTGGAGCGTCGGCCAGCAGCTTCTTGCCCAGGGTCTTACGCCCCAGGCGTTGCTGGAGCAGAGCGAAGGGCTGCACGGCGGGCGTGTCGGTACCGTTGGCGGCCTTCCAGACCAGGATCTCGCCGTCGAGCACGACGCCATCTGGCAGGGCCTGGGCGAACCCATGCAGCTCGGGAAAGCGCTCCGTGACCAGCTCTTCGCCACGTGACCATATCCATACCTGCCCATCGCGCTTGACCACCTGGGCGCGGATACCGTCCCACTTCCATTCGATCTGCCAGTCGCTGGGTGGTCCGAGCAGGGTCTCGAACTGTTCGGTAGGAGCCTGCAGCGCATGGGCGAGGAAAAACGGATAGGGCTGGCCACCGCGCTGGCTGTGTTCGTCGGCGCTCTCAGCCGCGATCAGCTTCAGGTAGCCCTCGGCGCTTGGACGGTGGCTGATGTCGGTGTAGCCCACCAAGCGCTGGGCCACCCGCTTGGCGTCCAGATCGGCGAGTTGGGCGAGGGCGCGGGTGACCAGCAGTTTCGACACACCGACGCGGAAACTGCCGGTGATCAACTTGAGGCAGAGCATCAGGCTCGGCCGATCCAATTGCCCCCAAAGCGGTGGCAGGCGCTGCTGGATCTCCTCAGCGGGCATCGCGCGTAGCGGCAGCAGGTGGTTTTCCACCCAATGCGCCAGCCCGTCGTCGCTGACATGGGACTGCTCTGGTAGTAGCAGCGAGATCGTTTCGGCCAGGTCGCCCACCGCTTGGTAGCTTTCCTCGAACAGCCAGTCCGGCAGCCCTGCGAGGGCGATGGCCAGTTCGCGCAGCAGGCGAGTCGGCACCAGTTGCCGCGGGCGTCCGCCGGCGAGGAAGTACACGGCCCAAGCGGCGTCCTCGGGGGCGGCGCTGGCGAAGTAATCGCGCAGAGCCTCGAGCTTGGCGTTGCTCGAGGTGGTCGCATCCAGGCGCAGATAGAGTTCGGCGAAGGCCTTCATGCCTCCGGCTCCGCGGCGGTGGCATCGTCTTCCTCGCCGTATTCGGTGACGAAGGCACGAGCATCCAGGCCCTGCTCGTTGAGGTAGCGCACCAGTACATTGACCGAACCGTGGGTGACCATCACCCGTTCGGCGCCGGTCTGGCCAATGGCCCATAACAGTCCGGGCCAATCGGCATGATCGGAGAGGACGAAGCCGCGATCGACCCCGCGCCGTCGCCGTGTGCCACGCAAGCGCATCCAGCCGCTGGCGAAGGCATCGCTGTAATCGCCGAAACGACGCATCCAGCTGCTGCCACCGGCCGAGGGAGGGGCCAGCACCAGGGCCTGGCGCATCTGCGGGTCGTTACGCGGCACGTCGCTGGCATGGATGGTCTGAGGCAGGTGCACCCCGGCTTCACGGTAGACCTTGTTCAGTGGCTCGACCGCGCCGTGCACCAGGATCGGGCCGATGTCCGGATCCAGCGCGTGAAGGATGCGCTGAGCCTTGCCAAAGGCGTAGCAGAACAACACCGAAGCCTTGCCCTGGTCACGGTTGGCGCGCCACCAGGCGTTGATTTCGGCGAACAGTTCGGTTTGCGCCGGCCAGCGGTAGATCGGCAGACCAAAGGTGGATTCGGTGATGAAGGTGTGACAACGCACGGGCTCGAACGGGGTACAGGTGGCATCCGGCTCGACCTTGTAATCACCGGACGCCACCCAGACCTCGCCCTGGTATTCCAGGCGCACCTGTGCCGAGCCCAGGACATGACCGGCCGGATGCAGGCTGAGGGTGACGCCGTGGTGCAGCAGGCGTTCACCGTAGGGCAATGTCTGCAGGTCGATGTCCTGACCGAGGCGGCTGCGCAGGATATCGGCGCCGGGAGCGGCAGTGAGGTAGTGGCGATTGCCGGTTCGAGCGTGATCGCCATGACCATGGGTAATCACCGCGCGCTCCACCGGCCGCCAGGGATCGATATAGAAATCACCGGGCGGGCAGTACAGTCCTTCGGGGCGGGCGATGACGAGATCCATGGTGCTGCCTGCTGGTTGAGGGCTTACCAGTTAGGAGCGGTGGTGCGGTTGGGAAGTTCGGGTGGGATTTTTTCGGGGGGCGCCTGGCGATATTTGTTGGGGCGGCGCTCGATCTGAAGAACACCGCAACATTCAACCCCCGTGCACCCTCACCGCCCCGGCACCAACGTCAAGCGCTGGTTGCCATATGCCCGGGAGAAATTCTGCGGCTGCAACGGCAGGCTGCTGAAGCGCCCCTGGAACCAGGCGTCCAGACCGTCAGCGAAGTGCTTGCTGGCTGGGTTGCCGGACTGGCCGCTGCTGGTCAGTATCTGCAGCGGTTCGCTCTGGCCGAAATCGACGATCATCCGCGCCGAGGCCGGTAGATAGGTGTCGAAATCACGGCCCCAGGCATAAGGCGTCAGCGCCAGGGTGCTGAAGTCGCCACCGGCCGCCACTGGCGAGCGGCTGATGTTGTCGCCCAGGCCATGGTAAGTGGGGGCCGGCCAGCGGTACTGGTGCAGCTTGCCCCATTGCCAGGTGCGCATGTCGCTGCCCAGGCGGGTCATCCCGACATCAACGGCTGCTGCCAGACTACGGGCGAGAATCGTCGGCTTGTCTTCCTTCTCTGCGGTGGTGCGGTCATCCCAGAAAGGGCTGTCGTCGCGGCTGAGCAAATGGTCGGCCTGGGCCGAATAGGACAACCGGGCATTGCTGGCGAAGGCCTGCCAGACCGGGCCGTTTTCCGGGCCGAGATCATCGAGGAAGGTCTGCCGGGTCACCTCCTGGAGGAACAGCTCATACAGAGCGGCATCCGCTGAGACCGGGCTCAGGCGGCCATCGAACGCCTTGAGCCGGGCCAGGGCATGGTGCGCCCGGTCGCGCTCGACCGTCGGCAGCTTGGCGATGGCCTGTTGCAGCGGTTGAGCCATGCCGGGGGCCTCGAGCATCTGCTTGAGCTTTTCTGCCATCAGAGTGGTCTGGTCGTTTTGCACCGCCATCAGGCTGCGGCTGTCGTGACGACCGTTACCGAGCAACTGCGCCAGGCGCTCGGCGCGTTCGGGGTAGTACCAGGTGCTGGACAGTTGCATGCCATAGCCGCGAGGCAGGCTGCGCTGGTTGGCGTGGGCGATCCAGCCTGCGGGCGGGTCCTGGTCGTAAGGGTGGAGCATCGGGTCGGCGTAGCCATCCCAGTCATAGCGCCCGTCCCAGCCCGGGGAAGGCAACAGGCCCTGGCCTTCGCGGCGGTTGGGGTAGCGACCGCTGACCTGCCAGCCGATGTGCTCGGCCTCGGCGAAGACGAAGTTCAGCGCGGCGCTGGTCACCTCGCGGGTGCTGTCGAAGGCACGCTCGATATTTTGCGCGCGGGTCAAGTCGAACAGGGCGTCCAGGCTACGATCGCCCTGCGGCGCCGTCAGGTTCAAGGCCAGGCCCAGGCTGGCATTGCCGGGCTGGGCCAAGAGGGTGCCGTGGCGGGTGTCGTACATCACCTCGCGCAGCGGGCGCTGGCCACGCACGAAGAAGGTTTCGCTACGCGAACGGGCCGGCAGCCACTTGCCATCGGCCAGGTAGGTGAGCTGACCACCCTGGTGTCGCAGCTGCTCCAGGTACAGGTCCTGGTTGTCGGCCATCACTGCGCTGCTGCTCCAGGCCAGTTTGCCGTTGTAGCCGGCCAGCACGATCGGCAGGCCTGGCAGCGACAGACCGGCCACCTGATACTTGCGGGTGTTGATCTGCACCGGGCTCAGGGCCCAGTTGGCGCGGCTGTCACTGGCCAGCAGGCTCTTGCCGCTGCGACTGCGTTGCGGCCCGAGGGCGAGATTGGCTGAGCCGGGGCTGCCGAGCAGGTCGAGGTCGGCCAGTTTCTGGCTGGCGGCGGCCAAGGCCGACAATCCCGGCAGTTGAGTGGACAAAGACAGGCCCTTGAGCTTGTCCAGTTCTGCTTCGGCCAGCGGCTCATCAGGCGCGCCGGGCAGCAGCCAGGCCAGCTTGTCGGGGCCGACCTGCTGCGCCAGGGTCAGGGCGCTGAGTTCTTCCTGCAGGTTCACCGACTGGCTGAAAGCGTACAGATTGAACACCAACACGCAGTCTTCCGGCTTCCAGTACTCGGGGCGGTAACCACGGTTGGCCAGTTCAGCCGGTAGCTTGTCGCGGTAGCGGAACAGGTAGGCGTTGACGCCACGGGCGTACACCTCGAAGAATCGCTTCAGCCGTGGCGAAGCATCGGCATACTGCCGCGCCGCGCTCTGCTTGAGGTTGGCGGCGCGCATCAGGCGGTCGATGTCCAATGCTTCGGGGCCGGCGAGTTCGGCCAGGCGGCCTTGGGCCAGCAGGCGCATAGCCACCATCTGTTGCAGGCGATCGCCTGCATGCACGTAGCCCAGGCTGAACAGGGCGTCATGGAAGCTGCTGCTTTCGATCAGCGGGGCGCCCATCGCATTGCGACGGACCGACACATTCTGCGCCAGTCCCTTGAGCGGTTGGACCCCAGTGGTGGGAGGCACACTGTCCTGTTGCACACCCATCTGACAACCGGCGAGCCCGAGCATGCCGAGCAACGTGGCGGCGGTAGCGAACCGCGGGCGGAAGGGAGGAAGGACGGGGGCGGCCATGACAAGGGCTCCTGCAAGGCGTGGCGGGTTTGGAAAGGCGCTAAGGTAGTGAGCGCACAGCCGCCGTGCAAGGTGCCGCGAAGCTTTATTTACGAGTGGTAGCGCACGGGAGCGCTTTTGCCCGAATCGTCGGGAGCGGTTGCGCCTTCGGCGGGCGCCGAAGGCAGCTGCGCACGTTAAGCCAGTGTCGGACGCTGGCCAGCAGTTCAGGCTCAAGCGCCGTGGCACTTCTTGAACTTCTTCTGGCTCCCGCAGGGGCATGGATCGTTGCGGCCGACGTCTTTCAAAGCGTTGCGCACCGGCTCCTGGTGGCCGTGATTGCAGTGCGGGCCGTGCACATGGCCGTGATCGTGATCATGCTGATGATCGTGACCGTGGTTGCAGTCGGGGCCATGAACATGGGGTTGTTGGGTCATTGCAGGGTTACTCCGGTATGAGGTCGCCGGGCATTATCTCATCACTGCGCGACAAGTGCAGGCTCCGATGGACGATCAACCCGGTGTTCAGTTCGGCCTGCAGGCGATAATGCAACGGCTGCTTGCTCTTGAGCAGTTTGGCCAGTGGCTTGAGATGCTGCCACAGGTTGGTCCGCGCGGTGATCTTGAAGGTGCGTTCGGCGTGGCCGCCGACGCTGCGCCACAAGCTGGTTTCATCTTGCGCCAGCAGCAGATCGTTGAGGCGTACCGAGTAAGCCAGATTGCGGATGAACAGCCGGCTATCGTTAGGATTCACCACCTGCAGATGCAGGACGAACTCCTGCTGGTGCAGCCTCGCCTTGACCGTTTCGACCCGCAGCAGATGCACCTCTGGCTCGCGCCAGTCACTGCCGCCCCAACTGGCACAGCCCGCCAGTAGCGCCAGCAGGGCACTTAGGAGGAACGTACGTGCCAGGGCCGCCACCGTCAGTTGCCCACGTAGTTTGCGCAGCACTTCTTGAATTTCTGCCCGCTAGCGCAGGGGCAGGGGTCGTTACGCTGTGCCCGGAGCTTGACGGTCGGGTCGATGAAGTACCAGCGCCCGTCATGCTGGACGAACGCCGAACGCTCGTGATGCTGGTGGTCGCCCTCCTGATCGTGCCAGCGGGCGGTGAAGGTGACGAAGGCATGTTCAGGCTGGCCACCAAGGACCTCGGCGCCTTCGACTTCCAGTCCCAGCCAGGTGCTCTGGGCACTCCACGCCGCGATGGCGGCACGGTCCAGGCCGGGCTGCTGGGCCGGTAGGGTGGTCGCCACGAGGTAATCGACCAGACCCAGCACATAGGCGCTGTAGCGCGAGCGCATCAGGGTCTGGGCATCGGGCGCCGGGGTACCGGCATGATAATGCCCGCAGCAGGCGTCGAGCAGGCTGCCGCTGCCGCAGGGGCACACCCAGACACTCATCGTCACCACCAATACTTGCCAAAGTTTTCAGGATTGGCCCAGAACTTGGCATTGAGCCAGTCCGGGACCTGCTTGTAATCGTGTAGATCATAGGTGAACAGACTCAGCTGCTGCTCGTCACGACGAAATTTCTCGCTGGCCGTTAGCGCCAGGGCAAAGAAGTCCGTGTCGTGCCAGCCGCAGGCGGCCAGGTCGGCCAGCACTGCCACCCGACTGGCATTGAGATTACGAATCCCACCGAGCAGTTCAAGTCCGCTGCGTTTGGGCAGGTGTTCGAGGCAGTCGACCAGAATCGCCAGATCGAAGCGTTGCGCGGCCACCTCGGCCGGCAGCGGCCCTGGGGCAGCGCTGGCGATGTACGCGTCTGGGTGGGCCTTGGCGAAGGCGTCCAGGGCGGGGAAGTGCGAGCCCACCAGCAGCAAGCGGCTGGGGGTGAAGCGCTCCAGCAGGGCGGCGAGGGCCTGCTGCGGTGTGCGCTGGGAAAATCCGTCGGTCATTGCCAATCCTCGTTCAGGTGGCCCAAGACTAGCGGGCTAGGGACCTGCGGGCAAAGGGCAGAGGGCTCGGTCGTGGCTTATTGCTGGCAGGGATTGATGAGGCGGTCTTTACTGCCACTGATCGGCGTTATGCCGGTTCCCCCTAGGAGATCCAACGAAATGAGCATAGTACGCGCAGCGATACCTCTGGTTCTGCTCACCAGTGTGCTCACTGGTTGTGCAGGTTTGCAAAAAACCGACTGGCCGAAGTGTGCTGCCGTCGGGGGTGTAGGCGGTGCTGCCCTGGGTGCCATCGAGAGCTCCAGCTGGGCAGGCTGGGGCGCCCTGCTCGGCGGTGGTCTGGCGGCCGGTTACTGCTGGTCGCACGGTGATGGCGACGAGGACGGTGACGGTGTGCCGGACAGTCGCGACAAGTGCCCGGGTACTCCGCCTGGCGTGCAGGTCGATGCCAATGGTTGCCCGCCACCACCGCCAGTGGTCGAGGAAGTCGTGGTGCAGAAAGAAGAGGTCATCGTCATTCGTGACGTGCGCTTCGAATTCGACTCAGCACGTCTGACCGCCGGTGACAAGGAGCGCTTGAACACTGTTGCCACGCGTTTGAAACAGGAGGCCCCGAGCGCGCGCCTGAGCGTGACCGGCCATACCGACAGCGTCGGTTCCGATAGCTACAACCAGAAACTGTCTGAACGTCGGGCCCACGCGGTGACCGATTACCTGGTCGAAAGCGGCGTGCCGCGCAGTAGCTTCGTTTCGGTCATGGGCGCAGGTGAAACCCAACCTGTGGCAGACAATGCCACCGAAGAGGGCCGTGCCATGAACCGTAGAACCGAGATCAAGATCGAGCGCTGACGGCGTGCGCCCGCGCCTTGAGAAGTGGCGCGGGCGCGTCTTTAATCCTGGGTAGCCGGTAGCGGCCGGCCACACAGGAGCGTTCATCATGAGTGTCATGTCGAAGGCGGCATTGCCGCTGCTGGTGGTCTCCAGCCTGTTGACCGGTTGTGCCACCCACAGCGATGGCAGCGCCCCCCTGAATCAGCGCAACTGGCCGATCTGCAGCCTGCTTGGCGGCCTGGTCGGCGGAGGCCTCGGCGCAATCGAGAGCTCCAGCTGGGCAGCCGGTGGCGGCGCGCTCGGTGCGATTGCCGGCGGCCTGATCTGTTTTGCCCAGGATGGAGACGAAGACGGCGACGGCGTCTTCGATCGCCGCGACCGCTGCCCGGATACCCCGGCCAACACATCGGTCGACCACATGGGGTGTCCGTTGGCGCAATACCCTCCCTCGCAGCCCGCTCCCGAGCCCAAGGCCGAGGTGATCACCCTCGATGACCAGGGGCAGGTGATGTTCGCCTTCAACTCCGCCGAACTGACCCCCGCCAGCGAGCAGCGCTTGCAGAGCCTGCTGCCGCGCTTGCAGGACCTGGGCGTGACACGCATCAGGGTGGTCGGTCACACCGACAGCGTCGGCTCGGACAGCTATAACCAGGCGCTCTCCGAGCGTCGCGCCAGCAGCGTGGCGCAGTACCTCATCAGCCAAGGGCTGGCGCCAGACAAGATCACCAGCCAGGGTCGCGGAGAAAGTGAGCCGATCGCCGACAACGACACCGAGCAAGGGCGGGCGCATAACCGACGGGTCGACCTGCATCTGAACTGAAGCCCCGCGCGCGCAGGGCTGACGCGGGTGGCGGTGGTGGTACAACAAGGAAGGGGTGGGGAATGGCGTTCATTCTGGGACTGGGCAAGACCTTGACGGTGGCGTTCTGGTGGGTGGTGCTGGCCAATTGGCTGATGCCGCAACCCCTGCCGTTCAATCTGCTGATCAATGCCGCTGGTATCGCGCTATTGGGTCTGCACGTGCTGGAAGTACTGTGCTTCAATGGCAGCCTGCGTGGCCGTAGCCATCGCTGGTTCGACCGTCTGCAAATTCTGCTGACGGGTATTTTCCATGTCATGTCTATTCCCCGTCCGCAGGAGGCGCCGAGCCGTGCGTAAACTGATGTTGTTGGCCGCGCTGGCCGCTCCCCTGGCCCAGGCAGAGAGCCTGGAGGTCGCTGCCAATTCGATGCTGCGGCTGCCGAACAAGGCGTCCAGCGTGCATCTCGAGCAACTGCGGGTCGCCGATTCGGCCACCCTGTTACTGCCCGCCACGCTCACCGAGTTGCGCATCGATCACCTCGAACTAGGCCAGAACGCCCGGATCGCCATCGCCCCCTCGGACCGGGCACTGATGATCGAAGCGCGCTCAGCCCGCTTGGGGCAAGGCAGCGAATTCAGCGCACCCGGTGCTCCGGGCACTTACGAGCGCGCTGCCCGTTCGGGACGCAACCTCGACCTCAAACTTGACGCGCTCGACGCGGACCGCCTGGCGATCGATGCGCGCGGCGGTGCCGGAGCCCCCGGTTACATCGGCCTCGATGGCGCCAACGGTCGGGCCGGTGGCTGCACCTGGGGCCAGGCCAGCCGCGGCGCCAACGGCGACGATGGGGGTAATGGACATGATGGCGCGCCCGGCGGGCGAATCCGTCTGAGCGTGCCCCAAGACTTTGCCGAAGAACGTATCGTGGTGCGCCTCGATGGCGGCGCCGCAGGCAAGGCCGGGGCCGCTGGCAAGGCGGGCAAGGGGGGCGCGAGCAAGGGCTGTTTGGTGTACCGCACCGATCCCGGGGCCAACGGTCGTCCTGGGCAACCCGGTCAGCCTGGCCTGGCCGGTGCCGCCGGGGAACTGATCCTGCAACGGCTCTGAGCGCGACGCCGCCCCGGACCAGCAAGCCGGGGCCGAGGCCCTCAAAGCATGACGCGCGAACTGGCCACTGCCACCACGGCAAGTCCCAGCAGCAGGTTGATACCGACCATGCGGCGTATCCGCCCGAGCACTGCGGCACCCGTGGCCCAGTCTTCGTCCTGCACGGCGGTCTTCAGCTCAGGCAACAGCAGCGCCTGGATGCGCATGAACAGCGCGAACATGACAACGCCGCCGCCGATCATCACCTGCACATAGCGTGGCGCGGTCTCGAAGCCACTGAAGCGCATGTGCAACATGCCGATACCACTTATCGCCAAAATGGCCACGGCCAACCAGACCCAGCCAAAGAACCGTCGGAAAACTTCCACCCAGAGGCGCAGCCGGGCAGGCCCCTCCAGGGCTGCAACCGAGGCCGGGCGCAGTACCAGCCAGGCGAAGAACATGCCGCCGACCCACACCAGGGCGGCCAGGACATGCAATGTGTAGCGCAGGGCAAAGGCGAGCATCCGGATCTCCATGCGGCATAAAGGGCAATAGCGGGGTATGATAGCCGCCCCATGCGAAACACTGAAAATATATCCAGCCCTCCGGGCGCCTGCAGACTATGATCAGCAACGAACTCAAAGCCACCATCCAGGGCGCCTACTCGCGTTTTCTCGAAGCCAAGAGCCTCAAGCCGCGTTATGGCCAGCGCCTGATGATCGCCGAAGTCGCCAAGGTGCTTGGCGACATCGCCTGCGACGACGAGGGCCGCCGGGCCGGCGAGCCTGCCGTGGTGGCGGTCGAGGCGGGCACCGGTACCGGCAAGACGGTCGCCTACAGCCTGGCGGCCATTCCCGCCGCCAAGGCCGCTGGCAAGCGCCTGGTGATCGCCACCGCCACCGTCGCCCTGCAGGAGCAGATCGTCTTCAAGGACCTGCCCGACCTGATGCGCAACAGCGGCCTCAATTTCAGCTTTTCCCTGGCCAAAGGGCGGGGCCGTTACCTGTGCCTGTCCAAGCTCGACATCCTGCTCCAGGAAGGGCACGCGCAGTCCGCCACGGCCCAGCTTTTCGAGGAGGAAGGCTTTCATATCGAGGTCGACGAACGCAGCCAGAAGCTGTTCAACAGCATGATCGAAAAGCTTGCCGGAAACCGCTGGGACGGCGATCGTGACAGCTGGCCCGAGGCCCTGGAAGACCAGGACTGGGCACGTCTGACCACCGACCACAGCCAGTGCACCGGACGCCACTGCCCGAATTTCCAGCAGTGCGTGTTCTACAAGGCCCGCGAAGGTATGGGCAAGGTGGACGTGATCGTCACCAACCACGACATGGTCCTGGCCGACCTGGCACTGGGCGGCGGTGCGGTGTTGCCCGACCCGCGCGACACCGTTTACGTGTTCGACGAAGGCCACCACCTGCCAGACAAGGCCATCGGCCACTTCGCCCATTATTCGCGCTTGCGCTCCACTGCCGACTGGTTGGAGCAGACCGCCAAGAACCTCACCAAGCTGCTGGCTCAGCATCCGCTACCTGGCGACCTGGGCAAGCTGATCGAGCAGGTGCCGGAGCTGGCGCGCGAGGTGCGTACCCAGCAGCAGTTCATGTTCACCCTGTGCGAGCAGGTCGCCGACTTCCGCCCTGGTGAAGACACCGAGGGCCGCGAACGCCCGCGCTACCGCTTCGAAGGCGGCGTGGTGCCGGAGCAGATCCGCGAGGTGGGCATCGAGTTGAAAAAGGGCTTCGCCCGCCTGAACGACCTGTTCACGCGCCTGGCCGACCTGCTCAAGGAAGGCATGGATGGTGAGGTCAATATCGGCATTGCCAGCCACCAGGCCGAGGAGTGGTACCCACTGTTCGGCAGCCTGGTGACTCGTGCCCAAGGCAACTGGGAACTGTGGACCGCCTTCACCGCCGAAGACCCGCAAGACAGCCCGCCGATGGCGCGTTGGTTGACCCTGGCCGAAAGCGGCGCGTTGTTCGACATCGAAGTCAACGCCAGCCCGATCCTGGCGGCCGAAATGCTTCGGCGCAGCCTGTGGAATGTCGCCCATGGCGCCTTGGTCACCTCGGCCACGCTCACGGCCTTGGGCAAATTCGACCGTTTCCGTATGCGCTCGGGCCTGCCCCGCGATGCCGTGACCTGCGTGGTGCCGAGCCCCTTCGTGCATGGCGATGCCGGTTTGCTGCGGGTACCCGACCTGCAGGCCGACCCGCGGGATGCGACCGCGCACACTGCGGCGATCATTCGCGAACTTCCGCACATCGTCGAGGATGCCCGGGGCGCGCTGG
Source organism: Pseudomonas sp. HD6422 (assembly GCF_025377065.1). NCBI lineage: Bacteria > Pseudomonadati > Pseudomonadota > Gammaproteobacteria > Pseudomonadales > Pseudomonadaceae > Pseudomonas > Pseudomonas sp. HD6422. The sequence continues at coordinate 68,584 of NZ_JAHWIW010000026.1, forward strand.
TGCTGTTTTCCTCGCGCAAACAGATGCAGGACGTGTTCGATGGCCTGGACCGTGACTGGCGCAAGCTGGTGCTGATCCAGGGCAACCTGTCCAAGCAGGAAACCCTCAACAAGCACAAGGCGCGGGTCGACGATGGACAGCACAGCGTGCTGTTCGGCCTGGCCAGTTTCGCCGAGGGCGTCGACCTGCCGGGTGCCTACTGCGAACATGTGGTGATTGCCAAGATTCCGTTCGCCGTGCCCGATGACCCAGTCGAGGCTGCGTTGGCCGAGTGGATCGAAGCGCGCGGCGGCAACCCCTTCATGGAAATCGCCGTGCCCGATGCGTCGCTGCGCCTGATCCAGGCCTGCGGTCGCCTGCTGCGCACCGAGCAGGACCGTGGCGTGATCACTTTGCTCGACCGGCGTCTGGTCACCCAACGCTACGGTAAGGCTATTCTCAATGCGCTGCCGCCGTTCCGGCGGGAAATTACCTGACGCCTGGAGCTTGCTTCTCTGGCGTGTTGTCCATCACACAGTCGTAGGCCGCAATGGGTTGCAGGGACGGTAGTCGAACAGCCCTGTCCCGCGACACGATCCCAGGCCCTGGAAGGAGAACCTCAGCCTCATGATCCGCCGCACCCTGCCATGCCGAACCTTGCCGTTGTTGCTCAGTCTGTCGTTCAGCACGCCATTGTTGGCTGCGAATCACATGCTGTTCAGCTTCGTGCGCCCGACCTCGGTGGTCGATGTGGCCACCGACAACACTGGGATGCCGCAATACAACGCGGAGCAGACGGCCGAAGGGGAGGTGTTGCGCCGGGTGGTGTTCAATCCTGTCGAGCGCCCGACCCTGCGCCTGAGCCCACAGCAGGGCGCCTGGGACTGGTCGAGTGGACAGTTTCTGACCTTGCGCCTGCAAAGCGGCATGGATTGGGCGCTGACGGTAGACGTCACGGTACAGGGCAGTGATGGCCGCAGTCTCACCAGCCGTATCGATCTGCCGGCGGGGCCTGCACAGACGGTGATGGTACCGCTCAAGGCGACCTCGCCCCTGAGCCAGGGTATGCGCGCCGGGCCGCCGATGCCGTGGGTGCATGAAGGGCAACGCCTGTTGTTGGCCAGCAGTGCAGGGGAAGTCGACCTCAAGCAGGTGGTGGCGGTGAGCCTGAGCATCCCCAAGCCCAAGGTGGCCCAGAGTCTGTTGATCGAAAAGGTCGGAGTGCAGGATGACGACCTCGCCTACAAAGCGGCCTACCAGGGGGTGATCGACGGCTACGGCCAATCCACCCGTGCCCGCTGGCCAGAGAAAATCGTCAATGACGAGCAGCTCAAGGCTGCGGACAGCCGCGAGCAACAGCAGCTGGAGGCCTGGCTGGCCGAGCGCGGCAAGCAGCCGCTGGATACCTATGGCGGTGTCCTTGCTGGGCCGGCGTTCGAGGGCCGGGGTTTTTTCCGCACCGAAAAGCGTGACGGGCGGTGGTTTCTGGTGACCCCTGAGGGTCACCCTTTCTATTCCCTGGGCGTCAATGCGGTCACGGCCAGCGACGGACGGACCTATGTGACGGGCCGTGAGGCCATGTTCCAGAGCTTGCCGGCCGAGGGCGATGCCTATGCGGCGTTCTACGGCGATGGCAACAACGACGACGGCAACGCCTCATCACTGGGCCGCGGCTTCAAGCAGGGTCGGTGGTTCGACTTCTACGCCGCCAACCTCCAGCGGACATACGCCAAACCATGCCCAGGCGATACCCCGGAGCAGGCACCTGCAGCCTGCCCTCCTGCAGCGCTGGACAGCGCACGCTGGCAGGCACACACGCTCGATCGCCTGCAGGCCTGGGGTTTCAATACCTTGGGCAACTGGAGTGAACCGGCGTTGGGCCAGGCCAAGCGCATGGCCTATACCCTTCCACTGTCGATCGTCGGTGATTACACCAGTATCAGTACCGGAATGGACTGGTGGGGACGCATGCCCGATCCCTTCGATCCCCGGTTTGCCATGGCCACCGAGCGGGCCGTGGCCATCGCTGCGCGCGATCATCGCGACGATCCTTGGTTGATCGGCTATTTTGCCGACAACGAACTGGCTTGGGCAGCGCCCGGTGATGACCCCAAGGCCCGCTATGGCCTGGCCTACGGCACATTGCGCCTGACCACCGACGTACCGGCCAAGCGGGCGTTTCTCAAACAATTGCGCGACAAGTACCGCAACCAGGCTGGCTTGTCCAAGGCCTGGGGTATCGACCTGCAGGCCTGGGAACTGATGGAAGACCCCGGTTTCGAGGCGCCGCTGCCGGACCCGGCGCACCCGGAGATCGAGCGCGATTTCCAGCATTTCCAGCAGGTGTTCGCCGAGACCTACTTCAAGACCATTGCCGATGCCCTGAGGTGGCACGCCCCCAATCATTTGTTGCTGGGTGGCCGCTATGCCGTGAGCACGCCGGAGGCGGTCAAGGCCTGTGCCGAATTCTGCGATGTGCTGAGCTTCAATTTCTATACCCTCAAGCCAGAGGATGGCTACGATTTCACCCGACTGGCCGAACTGGACAAACCGGTGCTGGTGAGCGAATTCCAGTTCGGCTCTCGCGACCGTGGGCCATTCTGGCCAGGGCCGCTTGAAGTTGCCCGGGAAGAGGACCGAGGGCCGGCCTATGGCAACTTCCTCAAGGCCGCCCTGGCGCAGCCGATGATCGTCGGCGCGCATTGGTTCCAGTATCTCGACCAACCCGCCAGTGGCCGTTTGCTCGATGGCGAGAACGGTCATCTAGGCTTGGTAGCCATCACCGACGTGCCTTATGGGGGCTTCGTCGAGGCGGTGCGCAAAGCCAATCAGCAGACACTCGGTCAGTTGCGCACCCTATTGGAAAAGCCGGCACCTTGAGCGGCGTCATGCCCGGCTGGCCGCGATCGTCGGATGGCGGCCAGCAAAAGCGTGGTCTACGGAACTTTTCAGCGACGACCTTCTAGCTAGACACAGTTTGCAAACGCCTCAACTACTGAAACAATGCACGCCTTTGCCAGCAAGGTCGGATGGAGTACAGGCGGGTGCAGATCCAGGGTCACTATGAGCTGAAGTTCGAGGCGGTGCGTGATGCATTCGCCGAGTTGTTCGACGATCCGCAGGAGCGTGGCGCGGCGTTATGCATCCAGGTCGGCGGCGAAACCGTGATCGACCTGTGGGCCGGCAGCGCCGACAAGGACGGACATCAGGCCTGGCACAGCGACACCATCGCCAACCTGTTCTCCTGTACCAAGACCTTCGCAGCGGTTACCGCGCTGCAGCTGGTCGGCGAGGGCAAGCTGGCCCTCGATGCCCCCGTGGCCCGCTACTGGCCGGAATTCGCCCAGGCGGGAAAACAGGCCATCACCTTGCGCCAGTTGCTCAGTCACCGTGCCGGCCTGCCGGCCATTCGCGAGCTGCTGCCGGCTGAGGCCCTGTATGACTGGCAAACCATGGTGGATGCGCTGGCCGCCGAAACGCCCTGGTGGACCCCAGGCAGCGAGCACGGTTATGCGGCCATCACCTATGGCTGGTTGATCGGTGAACTGATCCGCCGCGCCGACGGTCGTGGCCCTGGTGACTCGATCGTGGCCCGAACTGCGCGTCCCCTGGGGCTGGACTTCCATGTCGGCCTGGCCGACGAGGAGTTTCATCGCGTGGCCCACATCGCCCGCGGCAAAGGCAATGCCGGGGATGCAGCGGCTCAGCGTCTGCTGCAGGTCACCATGCGTGAGCCCGAAGCTCTGTCGACCCGCGCCTTCACCAATCCGCCAGCGATACTCACCAGCACCAACAAGCCCGAGTGGCGCCGAATGCAGCAGCCAGCGGCCAACGGTCATGGCAACGCCCGCAGCCTCGCAGGTTTTTATGCAGGCCTGCTGGACGGTAGCCTGCTCGAGTCCGAACTGCTTGACGAACTGACCCGCGAGCACAGTCTCGGCCAAGACCGCACCTTGCTCACCCAGACCCGCTTCGGCCTGGGTTGCATGCTCGACCAGCCTGAGGTCGCCAATGCCACGTTCGGCTTGGGGCCACGGGCCTTCGGGCACCCGGGAGCCGGTGGTTCGGTCGGTTTCGCCGACCCTGAGCATGACGTTGCCTTCGGTTTCGTGGTCAACACCCTCGGCCCTTACGTGCTGATGGACCCGCGGGCGCAGAAGCTGGTGCGGGTACTTGGCAGTTGCCTTTGATCGGGTAATGCGGGTATTGGCCCGGCCCTTTGACTATTCTCAATGCCAACGCCTGAACGCGCGGGCAAAATTTCTTTCATTTTCATGGTGTATCGCTGATGTCTTCACACAAAACCTTAGCTCTAGCTCTGTGCCTGACCGCCATGACCGGTTGCGCGAGCCATTCGCAGGACGCTTCCAAGGAAGGCGGCCTTGCCTGGTGGCCATTCGGTTCGGACAAGGTGGCCGACCAGGAAGTGAAAGAGGCCGTGACCGAGAAGGTGGCCAAGACGGAGGCTAAATCCGAGGCCAAGACCGAGAGCGCTGGCCACTGGTGGTGGCCGTTCGGCGGTGAAGACAAGCAGGCCAAGGCCGCTGCGGTGCCGAAGATCGACCAGAAAGCCACCCAGGCTTGGCTCGACGAGTACGAGCCCAAGTTGCGCGAGGCGATCAAGGACAGCAAGCTGGAACTCGAGCGCCGCGACAATGTGTTGGCAGTGACGCTGCCGGTGGATGGATCCTACAACCCGGATCGGCCGAACATGCTGTTGCCGATGAGCCTCGGTCCTATCACCCGTGTGGCCAAGACCGTCGAGGGTGACAGCAAGACCGCCGTCCTGATTCTCGGTCATGCCGACAGCAGTGGCGTCAACGCGGCCAACCAGAAGCTCAGCCTGGAACGCGCCGCCTCGGTCTCGGCGATCTTCCGCCTCAGCGGCTTGCAGCGTGATCGCCTGATGCTCAAGGGCATGGGTTCGGAAATGCCACGTGCCGCCAACGACAGCCCCGAGGGCCGTGCCCTGAATCGTCGTGTGGAGATGCTGCTGACCCCACAGAACACCATGGTCGCGCTGTTGAGCAAGTACCAGACCCCAGGTTCGTACGCCGCGGCCTCGATGGTGGCGGCGCAGTCGGTTCAGGCACCGGCCGCCAAGGCTGTCGAGAGCAAGACCAGCACCAAGGCTGCCGCCAAGCCGGCCGCCAAGAAGACCGTCGCCAAGTCCAAGGCGCCGGCCAAGACTGCAGCCAAGAAGAAGGCCGCTCCTGTCAAGGCGACCACTAAGAAAGCCACGACCAACAAGGTCGCTGCCAACACCTCGACGAAGAGCAACTGATTTTCAAGGAACTGCGCCATGACCCAATCTCTGGCCGATATGCGCCGCGACTACACCCGTGATGGCCTGGCCGAAGCCCAGGCGCCGGGAGAGCCGTTCGCTTTGTTCCAGCAGTGGTTCGCCGAGGCGGTGAAGACCGAGCAGCCACCGGTGGAGGCCAACGCCATGACCCTCGCCACTGTCGACGGCGAGGGGCGCCCTCATTGCCGGGTGCTGCTGCTCAAAGGCCTCGATGAGCGTGGTTTCACCTTCTTCACCAATTACGACAGCGCCAAGGGCCAGCAACTGCTGGCCAATCCCTTCGCCGCCATGACCTTTTTCTGGCCGGCACTGGAGCGTCAGGTACGAATCGAGGGGCGGGTGGAAAAGGTCACTGCCAAGGAGTCGGACGATTACTATCAGGTGCGCCCGTTGGGGAGCCGTCTGGGCGCCTGGGCATCGCCGCAGAGTCGGGTGATTGCCGATCGTGAGGAGCTTCAGGGGTTGGTCAAGGCCACCGAAGCACGCTTCAGTGACACCCAGCCACACTGCCCCGAGCACTGGGGCGGCTACCGTCTGCTCCCGGAGCGCATCGAATTCTGGCAAGGGCGTGCGAGCCGGTTGCACGATCGCCTGAACTATCGCCTGGTCGACGGTAGCTGGCTGCGCGAGCGTCTTGCCCCCTGACGTCACACCGCACCATCGAAATGGTGCAATGTGCGGCTATCCTTGGTCCAACGCTACGGGCAACCGGTGCGGCCCAGTCAGGGCTGTACCGCAGCTGAATGAAATTGAATTTGTTACGTATGTCTCGTGACACCCGGCTGGCCGCGGCGTCTAATGGACACCTGACTCAAGGAGACTTTCCCGATGCGTAAATCCGCTTTGCTGGTGGCGAGCTTCACCGCCATGTCGTTGTTGCTGGGAGGCTGTGCCTCTAACCTGTCTGGCGACAGCTACTCTCGTGATGAGGCCCGTCGCGTGCAGACCGTGCGCATGGGTACCATCGAATCCCTGCGCCCGGTCAAGATCGAAGGCACCAAGACCCCGATCGGCGGTGGCGCCGGCGCCGTGGTCGGTGGTGTAGCTGGTAGCGCCATCGGTGGCGGTCGCGGCAGTATCGTGGCTGCGGTCATCGGTGCCGTTGCAGGCGGCCTGGCAGGCTCCGCTGCCGAAGAGGGCCTGACCCGCACCCAGGGTGTCGAGATCACCGTCCGCGAAGACGACGGCAGCATGCGCGCCTATGTCCAGGCGGTACAGGAGAATGAAATCTTCCGTGTTGGCGATCGCGTGCGCATCATGACCGTGGATGGCACCAGCCGCGTCTCCCACTGATCGCGGCAGGCAAGAAAAAACCCCGATGGGCTTGGCCTGTCGGGGTTTTTTAATGCCTGCCTTAAGGTATTTGGCGCCTGTAAGATCGAGCGCCGCGTGTGAACACCTGTACCAACCTGGAACCATCAGTCTGTATCGGGCTTGCCGCTGGCCATCGCCGTGACACCGTAGCCGATCAGCGCGGCAAAGAACGAGCCGGTCAGAATGCCCATGCGGTCCATGCCAGCATAGGCACTGCTGCCCGGTTCGAAGGCCAATGAACCCACGAACAGGCTCATGGTGAAGCCGATACCGCAAAGAATCGCCACGCCCAGCAATTGCCCCCAGTTGGCACCGCTGGGAAGCGCCGCCAGTCGCAACTTCACCGCCAGCCAGGTGAGGCCGAATACGCCTACGGTCTTGCCCAACACCAGGCCGACGGCGATGCCCAGGGTCACGGCATGGGTGAAGCTGTCGAGGCTCATGCCGACCAACGATACGCCAGCGTTGGCGAAAGCGAACAACGGCAGGATGACATAGGCCACCCAAGGTTGCAGGGCGTGCTCCAGTGCAAGCAGTGGCGAGGCTTCGGCATGTCGGGTGCGCAGCGGGATGCACAGGGCCAGGGCGACGCCGGCGAGGGTGGCGTGTACGCCACTTTTGAGTACGCACACCCAGAGAATCAAACCGACCACCAGGTACGGCCCCAAGTTGGACACACCTGAACGGTTCATTGCCAGCAATATCACCAGGCAGGCCGCGGCCAGCATCAGCGACGCACTTGAGAGGGTATCGGAATAGAACAGCGCGATAACGATGATCGCCCCCAGGTCGTCGATGATCGCCAGGGTCATGAGAAACAGCTTCAGTGACACCGGCACCCGTTTACCGAGCAAGGCCAGCACCCCGAGGGCGAAGGCGATGTCGGTCGCGGTGGGAATCGCCCAGCCGGCCACCGCTGCCGGGTTGTCGCGATTGATGAACCAGTAGATCAGCGCCGGTACCACCATGCCGCCCAGCGCGGCGGTGGCGGGGAGGATGACCTGGGAAGGTTTTGACAGCCGGCCATCAAGCACCTCGCGCTTGACCTCGAGGCCGATGAGCAGGAAGAACAGGGCCATCAGACCGTCGTTGATCCACAGCAACAAGGGCTTGGCGATCTCCAGAGCGCCGACCTGGACCGCCACCGGAATATCGAGCAGGGCGCCATACACCGGGGAAAGCGGTGAGTTGTTGATGATCAGGGCGAGCACCGCCGCAGCGATCAGCAGCAAACCACTGGCGGCTTCGAGCCGGAAGAAGCGGGTGAGGAGGCTACGCACGGGCAATATGCTCTCCATGAGTGGGTGGGCAAGGCGGGTCAGGCCTCAGGCAAGCCTAGATGCAGTTGGACGGAGAGGGGGAGAGTTGCGGAAGTTGGGTGGACATTTACTGATGTTGTCGACGTCCCTACCGCCGGCAGGCCGGCTCCTACAACGATTGCATCATATCTGTAGGGGCCGGCTTGCCGGCGAGAGGGGCCAGAAGCCGCAACGTCGATTTACAGCCCGAGCATGTCCCGTGCCACGGCCTCGGCGATGCGAATGCCGTCGACACCCGCTGAGAGGATTCCACCGGCATAGCCAGCGCCTTCGCCCGCCGGGAACAGCCCCTTGAGGTTCAGGCTCTGGTAATCCGCGCCACGGGTGATACGCAGTGGCGAGGAGGTGCGCGTCTCGATGCCGGTCAGCACCGCGTCGTGCAGGTTGTAACCCTTGATCTGGCGGTCGAACGCCGGCAGCGCTTCGCGGATCGCTTCGATGGCGAAGTCAGGCAGGCTCGGTGCCAGGTCGCCCAGGGTCACTCCCGGCTTGTACGATGGCTCGACGCTGCCCAGCGCCGTGGACGGCTTGCCAGCAACGAAGTCGCCGACCAGTTGCGCCGGTGCCTGGTAGTTGCTGCCGCCCATGACGTAGGCATGAGCCTCGAGGCGTTCCTGCAGCTCGATCCCCGCCAACGGCCCGCCCGGGTAGTCGCGTTCCGGGTCGATGCCGACGACGATCCCGGAGTTGGCGTTGCGCTCGTTACGCGAGTACTGGCTCATGCCATTGGTGACCACGCGTCCCGGCTCGCTGGTCGCAGCGACCACGGTGCCCCCTGGGCACATGCAGAAGCTGTAGACCGAGCGACCGTTTTTGGCGTGGTACACCAGTTTGTAGTCGGCAGCGCCGAGTTTCGGGTGGCCGGCATACTTGCCCAGTCGCGCCTTGTCGATCAGCGTTTGCGGATGCTCGATGCGGAAACCGATGGAGAACGGCTTGGCCTCCATGAACACGCCCTTGCCATGGAGCATGCGGAAGGTATCGCGGGCACTATGGCCCAGGGCCAGGACCACATGGCGCGACAACAGTTGCTCGCCACTTTCCAGTACCACGCCGGTCAGCTGGCCGTCCTCGATCAGCAGATCGGTGAGCTTTTCCTGGAAACGGACTTCGCCGCCCAGGGCGATGATTTCCTTGCGCATCTGCTCGACCATGCCGGTGAGGCGGAAGGTGCCGATGTGCGGCTTGTTGATATACAGGATCTCGTCCGGCGCGCCGGCCTTGACGAACTCTTCGAGGACCTTGCGGCCATGGTGCTGCGGATCCTTGATCTGGCTGTACAGCTTGCCGTCGGAGAAAGTACCGGCACCGCCTTCGCCGAACTGCACGTTGGACTCGGGGTTGAGCACGCTCTTGCGCCACAGGCCCCAGGTGTCCTTGGTACGCTGGCGCACTTCCTTGCCGCGTTCGAGGATGATCGGCTTGAAGCCCATTTGCGCCAGCAGTAGCCCGGCGAAGATGCCGCAGGGTCCGAAACCGACCACGATCGGGCGTTGCTGGAGGTTTTCAGGCGCCTGACCGACGAACTTGTAGCGGGTGTCCGGAGCGACGCTGATGTTGCGATCGCCTTCGAACTTACGCAGCAGTTCGGCTTCGTTGCTGGTTTCGAGATCGATGGTGTAGATGAACAGCAGCTCACTGTTCTTCTTGCGCGCATCGTAGCTGCGCTTGAACAGGGTGAAGCCGAGCAGTTGCTCGTCGCGGATCCCAAGGCGCTCGACGATGGCTTCGCGCAGCGCCTCGTCGGGATGGTCCAGGGGCAGCTTCAGTTCGGTGATTCGTAGCATGGCAGGGTCCAGTATCCCGGCCATGGGCGGCCGGCGGCTTTACACAAACCGCCAAGTATAAGCTGTTCGCCGCCCAGACTGGCAGGATAAAAGCGTCCGGCGATCAGTTGTCCCGGGCACCGCCGTAGTAACCACAGCCTTGCATGGTCTGGCCGTCGATGCGCAGTTCGGCGCGCAGATGGTTCACCGCGCCGGTGGCGCTGTCGACGCAGCGCTGCGGAGCGACCCAGAGTTCGACGCGCTCGCCGTTGGCTTCGCTGGACAGGGTCAGGCCGCCGCCGGGGATCTGTTCCTCGAGGAACGGCAGGGGCAGCGGGTCTTTGCCGGGACGTTCGATGACCATCCCTCGGCCGCTGGCTTTTACCGCCCAGAACGGCTCGTTGCCACTGGCACGCAGGGTCAGCTGTTTGAAATTGGGGTCGTCACAGGTCCGTGGCGATGGGGTCAGCCGATACAGTTCGCGCACGTCGAGCTGGCCGTCGGTAGTCGCTTGCTTGCTGCCAGTCAGGTGTCCGCGTACGTCGGCGAACAGCTTGTCGTTGGCATCCTTGGCGAGGTTGGCGGCTTCCTGGAGGATGCCGGTGCCGGCGGCATCGTTGATCACGAAATGGCGGCTTTCATTGCACGGTTTGAACAGCAGTTGGCCGCCACCGGCGCTCAGTTCGCCCTGCATGCGCGTGGTACCGATGTTCGGGTCGCTGGGCTTGTCCGCCAGCATCTGGCAGCCACCGAACAGGGGCAGGGCCGCAGCGAGCAGCAGGGAAGAGGTGAGGCGCATGGTGGGCTCCGGCATTCTGTTGCGAAAGAGCTGGCCACGTTACTCAGGCTGGGCGCCGATCACAAGTTCTCGGTTGAGTGCACTGGTCCTGTAGCCCTTTTCGCTTTTTGTCCTGGTGTTCGCTTCGCAAGTGCAGCGGCGCTCGATCTCACAGACGCCAAATACCTTACGACAGACATTAAAAAAAGGCCCGAAGGCCTTTTTCACATCAACCGCCCAGGTACGCGTCGCGCACTTTCGGATCGGTCAGCAAGGCCTCGCCAGTGCCCTGCATCACCACCTTGCCATTCTCCAGCACATAGGCCCGGTCGGCGATCTTCAACGCCTGGTTGGCGTTCTGCTCCACCAGGAACACCGTCACGCCATCGCGGCGCAACTGTTCGATGATGTCGAAGATCTGCTGGATGATGATCGGCGCCAGTCCCAGCGACGGTTCGTCGAGCAGAAGCAACTTGGGTTTGCTCATCAGCGCGCGGCCGATGGCCAGCATCTGTTGCTCACCGCCGGACATGGTGCCGCCACGTTGCAGATAACGTTCCTTCAGCCGCGGGAACAGCTGCAGGACCTTGTCCAGTTGCTCCTGGTAGTCGCCCTTGTCGGTGAAGAACCCACCCATGGCCAGGTTCTCTTCGACGGTCAGGCGGGCGAACACGCGGCGGCCCTCGGGAACCACGGCGATGCTCTTGCGCATGATGTGCGAGGAGGGCTGACCGACCAGTTCTTCACCCAGGTACTTGATGCTGCCACTGTGCGCCTGCGGCGAACCACAGAGGGTCATCAGCAGGGTCGACTTGCCGGCACCATTGGCGCCGATCAGGGTGACGATCTCGCCCTGGTTGATTTCCACGTTGACGCTGTGCAGCGCCTGGATCTTGCCGTAGAAAGTGGAAACGTTCTCGAACTTCAGCATTTACGCTTCCCCCAGGTAAGCCTTGATCACATCAGGATTGTCGCGAATCTGCTCCGGTGTGCCGTCGGCCAGGGGCGTGCCCTGGTTGATGACGACGATATGGTCGGAAATGCTCATCACCAGCTTCATGTCGTGCTCGATCAGCAGCACGGTGACGTCATGGGATTCACGCAGGTAGGCGATCAGAGCCTTGAGGTCTTCCGTCTCCTTCGGGTTCAGGCCGGCAGCCGGTTCGTCGAGCATGATGATGCGCGGTTGGGTCATCATGCAGCGGGCGATTTCCAGGCGGCGCTGCTGGCCATAGGCGAGGGTACCGGCGGTGCGGTTGGCGAACTCGGTCAGGTTGACCTTCTCCAGCCAATACTGGGCGCGCTCCATCGCTTCCTTCTCGCTGCGGCGAAAGCCCGGGGTCTTGAACAGGCCGGCGAAGAAGTTGGTGTTCAGGTGGCGGTGCTGGGCGATCAGCAGGTTCTCCACCGCGGTCATTTCCTTGAACAGGCGTACGTTCTGGAAAGTCCGTACCACGCCTTTGCGGGCGATCTGGTGGCCGGCCAGCCCCTGGATCGGTTGACCATCGAGCAGGATGGTACCGCCGCTGGGCTTGTAGAAGCCGGTCAGGCAGTTGAACACCGTGGTCTTGCCGGCGCCGTTCGGGCCGATCAGCGCGACCACCTGTTTTTCCTTGACGGTCAGGCCCACGCCGTTGACCGCCAACAAGCCGCCGAAGCGCATGCTCAGGCCGCTGACTTGCAGAATTTCGCGGCTCATCGACGCAGCTCCATATGGGGACGTTGCATAGGCAGCAGGCCTTGCGGACGCCAGATCATCATCAACACCATCAGCGCACCGAACATCAGCATCCGGTATTCGCTGAACTCACGCATCAGCTCTGGCAGCAGGATCATCACGATGGCCGCGAGAATCACGCCCAGTTGCGAACCCATGCCGCCGAGCACGACGATGGCGAGGATGATCGCCGACTCGATGAAGGTGAACGACTCCGGCGTCACCAGGCCCTGGCGCGCGGCGAAGAAGCTGCCGGCGAAACCGGCGAAGCAGGCGCCCAGGGTGAATGCCGAGAGCTTGATCACGGTAGGGTTCAGGCCCAATGCGCGGCAGGCGATCTCGTCTTCGCGCAAGGCTTCCCAGGCGCGACCGATCGGCATGCGCAGCAGCCGGTTGATCACGAACAGCGCCAGCAGGGCCAGCAGCAGGGCCACCAGGTAGAGGAAGATGACCTTGTTGATCGAGTTGTACTGCAGCCCGAAGAACTCATGGAAGGTCTGCATCCCTTCTGCAGCACGGCGCTCGAAGGTCAGGCCGAACAGCTCTGGCTTGGGGATGTTGCTGATGCCGTTGGGACCGCCGGTCCAGTCGGTGAGGTTACGCAGGAACAGACGGATGATCTCGCCGAAGCCGAGGGTCACGATCGCCAGGTAGTCACCGCGCAGACGCAGCACCGGGAAGCCGAGCAGGAAGCCGAACGTGGCGGCCATCAGGCCGGCGATCGGCAGGCAGACCCAGAAGCTCCAACCCAGGTAATGCGAGAGCATCGCGTAGCTGTAGGCGCCGACGGCATAGAAGCCGACATAACCCAGGTCGAGCAGGCCCGCCAGACCGACCACGATGTTCAGGCCCAGGCCCAGCAGCACGTAGATCAGGATCAAGGTGGCGATGTCGACCGCCCCGCGCGAGCCGAAGAACGGCCACACCAGTGCTGCGACGATCAGGCCGATGATCACATAGCGCTGGGTTTTCGGCAGAGTCAGATAGTTGGACACCGCCGGCGGGATCAGCTTGCGATCCGAGCGGCGGCCCATCACCGCGCTCCATTGGCGGTCGAACAATACCCGCAGGAACATCAGCAGCGAACACACGGCGATGATGCCGATGGTGAAGGAGCCCTGGCTGTGCACCACCAGGCTGATGCCGTCGATGCTCAGTTTCAGACCCAGCACCGGAAACGCCACAGCCCAGACCAGCAAGGCGCTGAAGAACGCCTGTTTAAGATTTCTGTTCATACTTTTTCAACCTCCGGACGGCCCAGGATGCCGGTCGGCCGGAACAGCAGGACAAGAACCAAAAGACCGAAGGCCACTACATCCTTGTACTGGTCGCCGAAGACGTCGGCGCCGAACGCTTCGGCCACGCCCAGCACCAGCCCGCCGAGCATGGCGCCCGGGATGCTGCCGATGCCGCCCAATACCGCCGCGGTGAAGGCCTTGAGGCCCACCAGGAAGCCGGCGTTGGGGTTGATCACGCCGTACTGCATGCTCAGCAGCACAGCAGCCACCGCCGCCAGCGCGGCGCCGATGACGAAGGTCAGGGCGATGATGTTGTTGGTGTTGATGCCCAGCAGGTTGGCCATCTTGATGTCCTCGGCACAGGCACGGCACGCGCGCCCCAGACGGGACCGGGAGATGAACAGGGTCAGGCAGGTCATGGCCACCAGGGTGACCACGAACACCAGGATCTGCATGTAGGACACCAGCACTTCCTCCGCGCCGCCCGGGCCGAAGGAGAAGCTTCCCGGGATCAGGTTGGGGATGGATTTGTCCTTGGAGTCCTGCGAAAGCAGAACGGTATTCTGCAGGAAGATCGACATGCCGATGGCGGAGATCAGCGGGATCAGACGATTGCTGTTGCGCAAGGGGCGGTAGGCAACTCGTTCGATGCTGTAGCCGTAGGCACTGGTGACGAAGATCGTCGCGACGAACGCGACCGTCATGAGGATCGGCAATGAGTGGATACCCATCATGGCCAGGCCGGCGAGGGCGATGAAAGCCACGTAGGAACCGATCATGTACACCTCGCCGTGGGCGAAGTTGATCATGCCGATGATGCCGTACACCATCGTATAGCCGATGGCGATCAAGGCGTAGGTGCTGCCGATGGTCAATCCATTAACCAGTTGTTGGAAGAAATGGTAGATCTCAGGCATTACAGCGCTCCTAAAAACCTGATTTGCATTTCACTGGCGGGGGGTGACCCCTGTGGGCTGCCTCGTGGTCTTTGCAACGATGGCAGGGCACGGCCAGGAAACCGCGGGTGACGGTTTTAAGATTTTCAGGTGAACCGGCTCCCGGATCGCGGGCGCAGGTCCATGAACCTCGTAAAACAAAGCCCACTGCTCGCACAGTGGGCTTCTCGGTCAGCTATTAGTCACGCAGTTACTGAGGGGATACTTCGGTCTTCGGCTTGCCGAAGTGCCATTCGTAGACAACGAACTTGAAGTCCTTCAGGTCGCCTTTCTCGTCGAACGACAGGTTGCCGGTCGGGGTCTTGAAGGTGCCGGCATGGATCGCCTCGGCGACCTTGTCGGTGTCCTCGGACTTGGCCGCTTCGATACCTTTGGCGATCAGTTCCACCGCCGAGTAGGCCGGGAACACGAACGGGCCGCTTGGGTCCTTGCCGTCGGCCTTGATGGCATCGACGATGGCCTTGTTCTCTGGGTCGGCGTCGAACGACTTCGGCAGGGTGACCAGCAGGCCTTCGGAGGCATTCTGGGCGATCTGCGAGATCGAGTCGTTACCCACGCCCTCAGGGCCCATGAACTTGGCTTTCAGACCTTTTTCCTGGGCTTGGCGCAGGATCAGGCCCAGCTCCGGGTGATAGCCGCCGTAGTAGACGAAGTCGACATTGTTCTGCTTGAGCTTCTGGATGATCGAGGAGAAGTCCTTGTCACCGGCGTTCAGGCCTTCGAAGACGGCAACCTTGGTGCCTTTCTTCTCGAGGGTCTGCTTGACCGCCGTGGCGATGCCTTCACCGTACTGCTGCTTGTCGTGCAGAACGGCGACGACCTTCGGCTTGACGAAGTCGGCGATGTAGTTGCCGGCCGCTGGGCCCTGGGCACTGTCCAGACCGATGGTGCGGAAGATCAGTTTGTAGCCACGGGCAGTGATTTCCGGCGAGGTGGCCGCCGGGGTGATCATGATCACGCCTTCGTCTTCGTAGATGTCGGATGCTGGCTGGGTAGAGCTGGAGCACAGGTGGCCGATGACGAACTTGACGCCGTCGTTGACCACTTTGTTGGCGACCGCCACGGCCTGTTTAGGGTCGCAAGCGTCGTCGTATTCAACGGCTTCGAGTTTCTTGCCGTCTACGCCGCCCTTGGCGTTGATGTCCTTGATGGCCTGCTTGGCACCGATGAACTGCATGTCGCCGTACTGGGTCACAGGCCCTGTCTTGGGGCCGGCGATGCCGATCTTGATGGTATCGGCGGCAAACGAATGGCTGGCGACTCCGGCCAGTACCATTGCGGCGAACAGCTTGGAAATCTTGATCATAATGCTCCACTCATTCTGTTGTAATTCTTAGAGTCCTGGCAGCCAGGTCTACAGACCGATCGGGATATCGACAGTGGCCACGCCATGCCGCATACCCGACTTTCCCGAAACAGGTCCCGGAACTGTACCGGTACAGTGTAGAGCCGTCTTCGAGCCCTTGAAAAGCGGGCTAAAAGTGCCAAGTTCCGGGCTTGTCGCTTGATCGACACAAAGATATGAAAAGGCGCCATCAATTTGCCTTTAACTTTTGCAGCGGCCCACAAAATCGGGGCCGATCGACCAAATTACATATTTGAAACCGGGTTTTTCTGCAAAAATGCCGACCCTTTCATTGGCGGATTTCTGCGGTAGACAACCCATGACTGATCAAACAAGCACCCTCTATGCCAAGTTGCTTGGCGAGACGGCCACCATCGAGTGGAAGGCACTGGAGCGTTTCTGGGCCAAAGGCGACCTGATTTGGGTCGACCCTTCCCTGGATCTCATCGAGGTTGCTGAGGTGATGGCCGAGAATCGCAGCGAGATCTTCGCCAAGTGGCGCGATGCTGGCACTGTCGGGCCGGTCACCGCGGAGCAGGCGCTCGACCTGCAAACCCGCGATCCAGAGATCTGGGCGGTGGTGGTCTCGCCGTTCATCGTGATTCAGGCGAAGACCGCTTGAGCCAAGGCGCCGTGAGCGCTGCGCGAAAATGTGCATCTGCCCCATTTCGGTGCTTGATAGCGCTCAAGAGGGGTGGAGCCCGGTAACAATTCGGCGTGGCGGTAACAGTTTACGGCATGCGTAATGGGGCTGCCCGCAGCCCCAGGCTTTCAGTAGTCGACCCGTCCGGTATGGTTGTTCAGGGAAATCACCCGGGTTTTGCCGATGCGGTGGCGGAAGATCTCGCGCAGGTACTTGACCGCTTTCTTCACGCATTCGCGTGACAGACGGATGTCGTTGATCGACACGAAGCGGCTCTTGTCGTTGATCAGTTCCCGGTACTTCTTCTCGTACATCGGCTTGATCGCGTACCAATTGGTATCGAGGATCTTGGCCGGGTTCTCGAACTCGTTGAGCAGGTCGTCGATGCGAGCTTCATCGAAGTGCTCGCTGGTGATGAACTCGAGAATGGCGTTGTCCAGGGTGTCATCGAAGCGGTAGGGCGTGCGTGCGAAGCAGCGCTTGATGAACGCCACGATCAGCGTCAGGAAGTCGTCCGACAGGCACGGGCTCTTGGCGATCAGTGTTGTCAGCGAAAGATTCGCCGAGGCGCCGATGACCAACGCGTAGCGCTTGAGCGTGGTGTTGGGGAACAGGCTGTTGAGGTGCGTCTTCAAGCGGTTCAGGTCCATGTACGACAGCTTGTAATCCTTGGGCAGCGAGACGATCGACACCACCGAGGAGCAATTCTTGAAGAAATGCAGGTCGTGCAGGGCGGCAGCGTCATAGCCTGACGCCTTGTACTGCTCCAGGGCTGCGCGGTAGCGACGCGACTCGATCGGCAGCAAGCTGATGCCTTCGATTGCCTGGGTCTGCTTGTTGAAGTGCGGTAGATCGATCGAACGCAGGAACAGGTCGTCGATGTCCAGGCGTGGCATCTCTCGTTCGAATACCTTGAACTTGTCCGAACCCTGCGCTGGAATCTCCGGCACCACCGACTCGGCATAGGCAATGGCCACCGGGCCGGCCAGACTCATGAACAGGTCGTTGGCATCCAGGCGAATGGTTTCGCCGATGTCGATGCCTGCACGTCGGAAATAGTTCTGGTCGTAATCGGTGGTCACCGCCTGGGCGGTGAGAATGTTGAAGATCTGCTGGGAAATGTACTGGTTGGCGTGTTTTTCCATGGCGTTGACGTCGATATTGTGGATCGTGCCGTCGTCGCTTTCCTCGGCGTAACGCATGATGTCGTTGGAGATCAGCATCATCGCGTTCCAAGGTCGGATGCGCCCCATCACACTGGCTTCGCTGCTGTCTTCGTTGTCGAAGTTGTAGGAGAAGTCCCACTCTTCAGACAGGTATTTGCACAGCAGCCGCCCGGCGTTGATGTGCAGTGCTTCGGACATCTCGCTGCGGTGGTCCGAGGCATTGGGTAGCACGCAGATACCGCTGGTGAAGATCGGCTCGAAAACGAAAGAATGCCCGCTCTTGCCATCGTTTTCCTCGACTGGCTTGGTGTCGAAGGTCTTGTTCATGTAGGAGTACTGCTGGGCCAGACCGAATTCCGAGGCCATGCCCGAGCCCGTGCCGCCGCCGGCACTGAAGATGTAGAAATACAGGCGCGACTGGTTGGCCTTGATGCCGCAGGAGTCGATCAGGTACGAGTGAATCAATTTCCAGTCGCTGCTGGAGAACCGCTGGGTGTCCTTGTTGAGGATGATCTTGGCCAGGTACTGGCCGAGAATCGGGGCGTTACCGGCGCCTCCGGCATGCACCTCGGACAGGTCCATGATCTTCATCTTGCTGTAGTCGCGCAAAAAACCACCGCGTTCCCCTTTGCGCGAGAAACGGATGCGCCCGGCGATATCCTTGTCCAGGTCACCCAGCATCACCAGGGGCTCGACCAGAAACACCGGTTTGACGCCCTTGTTCTGCACCAGTCGCAGGTTCTGTCTGATCCAGCGTGCAGGGCTGTATCCGGATTCGGCGCGGTTGCGATCCTCGTTGTTGAACTCGTTGAGGAAGAAGGTGCGGGCGTTGTAGACCAACTCGGCCACGTCCAACGCGATGTTCGAGCCACACCGGCCGAGGCCGATCAGGCACACCGAGGGAAACTGCTGCTCCAGGCGCAGCTGGCTTTCGTCTTCGATGTGCAGGTTCTGCGGGAATACCATGTCGCGCAGGCCGTCGAGGTTGTCGAGGATGCGCTGGATATCCGGTTCGGTGAAATACAGGTACTGCCCCGGCTGGTTGGCGCGCATGGGCAGTGCTTGCGTCACAGTGCCAGTGCTGGGCGAGGTGAACGGAACCGACGACTCGGAGAGCGCATTGGCAGAAATGTTCTTAGAGGTCATAGTGCGCCATTTGCCTGGGTGGTTGGCTGTCGGACAGGGTGTCATCTGGCCATCATGGATAACTCGGCGACTGTAGCAGTGCGCCTTTCACGGACGCGATAGGGGTTTGCCTGACTTCTTTCTAAGTCTTTTCCATCGCACCGGCATTGCATCGTCAAAAAGCCGCGCTTCTTTAATCTTCTGACTGGAGTCGTTCATGAGTACTGCACTGCCTTCACTGGGGTTCGCCGGGATCGGTCTGATGGGCTTGCCGATGTGCCGCCGGCTGTTGGCCGCCGGTTATCCCCTGACTGTATGGAACCGCAGCCCGGAGAAATGCGCCGCGCTGGTGGCCGCCGGCGCCCGTCTGGCCGGCAGCCCGGCCGAGCTGAGCCGCGACAGCGACATGGTGCTGCTGTGCCTGGCCGACACGGCAGTGGTACGGGAGGTTGTGTTCGGTGAGCAGGGCGTGGCCCGGGGTGGGCGCAGTGGGCAGTTGCTGGTGGACCTCTCAAGCCTGGAGCCGACCGCGACTCGGGAAATGGCCGCAGAACTGGCCGTCCTCTGCGGCATGGCTTGGGTGGACGCGCCCGTGTCAGGCGGTACTGCCGGTGCCGAGGCCGGCAGCTTGGCGATCATGGTCGGTGGCGAGGCGGGCGACCTGGCCCGGGCACGCCCGGTGCTGGAGGTGCTTGGCCAGCGGGTGACGCACATGGGAGGGGTGGGCGCAGGGCAGGTGACCAAGGCCTGCAACCAGATGATCGTGGCCTGCAATGCGTTGGTGATCGCCGAGGTGGTGGCGCTGGCCGAGCGCTCCGGGGTGGATGCGAGCCAGATCGCCGAGGCGTTGGCAGGTGGTTTCGCTGACTCCAGGCCGCTGCAGATTCTCGCCCCTCAGATGGCCGAAAGCCGCTTCGAACCGATCAAGTGGCATGTGCGCACCTTGCTCAAGGACCTGGATAGCGCCGTGAAGTTTTCCCGTGAGCAGGGCTCGGCGACACCGATCAGCGGCCTTGCTGCGCAACTGATGCGTTTGCACGGCAGCCAGGGCTACCTGGAGAAAGACCCGGCGACCCTGGTGGGGTTGTACCGCGACCCGCAGTGAACGGATCTTGGCGCTCGATCGACTCGAGAAACGGCCGTAGTTCGGCCAAGGGCAGTGGTCGGCTGAGCAGGTAACCCTGCAGGTAGTCACAGCCGTGGTCGGCGAGAAAGGCATGCTGAGCAAGGGTCTCGACGCCCTCGCTGACCACTTTCAAGTGCAGGGTATGAGCCATGATGATGATGGCCTGGACGATCTCGCGGTCCTTCTGATTGTCTGGTACGTCCTGAAGAAACGAACGGTCGATCTTCAGTACGTCCAGCGGCAGGCGCTTGAGATACGCCAATGACGAATAGCCGGTGCCGAAATCGTCGATCGACAGCCCCACGCCCATCACGCGGATGCGTTTGAGCAGGTTGATGGTCCGCACGATATCGCCCATCAGGGCGTTTTCCGTGACCTCCAGCTCCAGATGCTGGGCGCCCAGGCCAGCCTGCAGCAGCGCCATCTGCACATCGCTGGCCAATGTGTCGTGGCCCAAGGTCAGAGCCGAGCAATTGACCGTGACCTTGAGCTCGGTATAGCCCTGGTCGACGAGTTGGGCCAAGTCTTCGCAGGCGCGCCGCAGTACCCACAGGTCAAGGTCGGCGATCAGGCCGTTGGCCTCGGCGATGCCAATGAAACGGTCAGGTCCGAGCAGTCCGTGCTGCGGATGTTGCCAGCGCACCAGCGCCTCGAACTTGGCGACCTGGCCGGTGGCCAGGCTGTAGATCGGCTGGTAGTGCACGCACAGACCGCGTTCTTCAAGCAGGGCAACACGTAGTTCCTCTTCCAGTTGCAGTTCCAGGCTGGCGCGACTGCGCAGGCCGCTGTCGAAGAAGTTCAGGCTGTTGCGTCCCGCACCCTTGGACTGGTACAGCGCGAGGTCAGCATGCTTGAGCAGCTCAAGCGCGGTCTGGCCATCGTCGGGGTACATACTGATGCCGATGCTGGTGGTCATGACCATGCGCCGGCCACCCAGGTCGATGGGATCCTTCATCCGTTGCATGATGCGCTGCGCCAGGTGCCGGGCTTCGTCTCGACCCTTGAGGCGGGTAACCACGCAGAACTCGTCGCCACCCAGGCGTGCCACCAGGTCCTGATTGCGCGTGGCGGCCTTGATGTGGTCGGCGATCACCTTCAGCAGTTCGTCACCGGCGGCGTGACCGAGGCTGTCGTTGATGCGCTTGAAATGGTCGATGTCGAGAAACATCACTGCCATACGATTGCCGTCGCTGGCCTTTTCGGCCAGGTATTCGGCGAACACCTGGTTGAACCCCCGGCGGTTGAGGAGGTTGGTCAGAGCGTCATAGTGAGCCGCTTGCTGCAACTGGGCACGAGCCTGGTCCAGTTGGTTGAGTAGGGTGTTGACCCGCCGCAGGTCGTGCTCTTTGCTTTGCAGTTTCTTGTCGGCCAAGGCCGCGCTGAGACTACTGGCGCTGACCAGCAAGGCGATCAGGGCGATGGTCAGGCCCAACTGCAGGCGATTGTCAGTCGACGCCAGGCTCAACGGTGTGTTCTCCGGCAGCACCAGGGTCATGGCCGCCATGCCGGTGAAATGGGTGGCCACGATGCCGCTGGCTATCAGCACACTGGCGCCGATTTTGAGCAGTAGGTGTCGAGTGCCATCGCCCTTGCTCAGGCTTCGGGCCATCAGCAGTGCGGCGAGGCCGGTGAGAATGGCGATAGTCAGACAGGCCACCAGCAAGCCGGCATGGTAATGCTGTTGGGCGCTGGTCTGCAGCGCGGCCATGCCGACAAAGTGCATGATCACGATGCCCAGCCCGATGAGAATGGCACCCTGCAGGAAATGGCGTGGCTGCATGTGCTGACGGTCCAGACTGTTCATCGCCAGCCAGGCGGCAAGCAGTGCGATCAGCAGGGAAAGGCCAGTCAACGAGACGTCGTAGTGGATTTCCAAAGGTGCCTGGAACGCCAGCATGCTGATGAAATGCATCGCCCAGACGCCCCCAGCCAGGCAGCAGGCGCCCAGTAACCGCCAGCGTCGATGGGCGCTGGGGTCCTCGCCTTGGGATTGGCGTTCGGCCATGTCGAGGGTGGCAAAACAGGCAGCGATAGCGACACCGTAGGCCACCACCAAGAGGAGGGGGTCGTGGCGACAATCGAGGATCAGCCGAGCGGTGGCCGGGAGTTCAGCGAAAAGGTGCAGTCCCAGCCATTCCATTGAGTGCCTCTTCGTCGCGGGTGCATGACGGTTGCAGAGGCAGTATAGGAAGGCAAAATCAACCGTGCCGTGCTAATGGCATAATGCTTTATATAAATTGGTTATTTTCCTGCTGACTCGTGGTTCTAAGCGAGCCATACCCCGCGACGGTTGCCCGGCGCGGGGGTGAGCAGGATCAGCCTGCAACCAGTACGCGAATCGCTTCCAGGCGCAGGGCGGCTTTTTCCAGCATCGCCAGGCCATCCTCACGCTGCTTGCGCAACGCTTCGATTTCGCTGTCACGTACGCTCGGGTTGACCGCCTTGAGCGCGGTCAGGCGTGCCAGTTCCTCATCGGCTTCGGCCGCCAGGCGACGTTGGGCTTCGGCAACCCGCTCGACGTGGGTCGGCATGATCTTCGCCTCACCGCCGCTGATACGTGTGGCCAGCACATCGCGTTGAGCCTGGACGAACTTGTTGGCGCTGGCCCGTGGGACGCTTTCGAGCTGGTCGTTGAGCGTTTCGAATGCCACCCGCCCAGCGAGGTCATTGCCGTTGGCATCGAGCAGGCAACGCAGCGCCGCAGGCGGCAGGTAGCGACCCAGTTGCAGGCTGCGTGGCGCCACCACCTCGCTGACGAACAGCAACTCGAGCAATACGGTGCCGGGTTTGAGGGCCTTGTTCTTGATCAGTGCAACGGCGGTGTTGCCCATCGAACCGGACAGCACGAGGTCCATGCCGCCTTGGACCATCGGGTGCTCCCAGGTCAGGAACTGCATGTCTTCGCGTGACAGGGCCTGAGCCCGGTCGTAGGTGATGGTCACGCCTTCATCGTCGCCGAGCGGGAAGCTGGCATCGAGCATCTTTTCGCTTGGCTTGAGGATCAGGGCGTTTTCCGAGTGGTCTTCGCTATCGATACCGAAGGCGTCGAACAGGGTTTCCATATAGATCGGCAGGGCGAACTGATCGTCCTGCTCGAGGATCGCCTCGACCAGCGCCTGACCTTCGCCGGCGCCCCCGGAGTTGAGCTCCAGCAGGCGATCGCGGCCACTGTGCAGCTCGGCTTCGAGGCGCTCACGTTCACCGCGCGCTTCGGCGACCAGGGCATCCCAGACCTTGTCATCGCCGCCTTCGAGCATCGGCAGCAGACGCGGGCCGAACTGGTGCTGCAGGGCGTTGCCGGTCGGGCAGGTATTGAGGAAGGCGTTGAGGCCATCGTGGTACCACTGGAACAGGCGTTGTTGCGGGCTGTCCTGCAGGTAGGGCACGTGCAACTCGATGGTGTGTTTCTGGCCAATACGATCGAGGCGACCGATACGCTGTTCGAGCAGGTCTGGATGAGCCGGCAGGTCGAACATCACCAAGTGGTGGGCGAACTGGAAGTTGCGCCCTTCACTGCCGATTTCGGAGCAGATCAGCACCTGGGCACCGAACTCTTCGTCGGCGAAGTAGGCCGCAGCGCGGTCACGCTCGAGGATGCTCATGCCCTCGTGGAAGACCGTGGCCGGGATGCCCGAACGCACGCGCAGAGCGTCTTCCAGGTCCATGGCGGTCTCGGCGTGGGCGCAAATCACCAGGACCTTGGTGCGCTTGAGCATTTTCAGAGTGTCGATCAACCAGTCGACGCGCGGGTCGAAACGCCACCAGCGCTCCTCGTCGCTGCTCTCGCCCTGGGCCTGGAAGGCAACTTCCGGGTACAGCTCGGCGTGCTCGCCGGCAGGCAGGTCGCGGTACTGCTCAGGGTTGGCCAGGGGGTAGGGGTGCAGGTTGCGCTCGGGAAAGCCCTGGACCGCCGCACGGGTGTTGCGGAACAGCACGCGGCCGGTGCCGTGGCGGTCGAGCAGTTCGCGCACCAGGCGCGCGCTGGCCTGGCTGTCACCGTCGCTGACCGCAGCCAGCAGGGCTTCGCCCTCGGCGCCCAGGAACCCCTGGATGGTGGCATGGGCGGTGGGTGACAGGCGGCCCTCGTCGAGCAGTTCCTGCACGGCTTCGGCGACCGGGCGGTAGTGTTCGCTCTCGGCTCGGAATGCTGCCAGGTCATGGAAACGATTGGGGTCGAGCAGGCGCAGGCGCGCGAAGTGGCTGTCCTGGCCGAGCTGTTCAGGGGTAGCGGTGAGCAGTAACACGCCAGGAATGACTTCGGCCAATTGCTCGACCAGGGCGTACTCGGCGCTGGCCTGTTCCTCGTGCCACACCAGGTGGTGGGCTTCATCGACCACCATCAGGTCCCAACCGGCAGCGAACAGCGCGTCCTGGGCCTTGTCATCGTCGACCAGCCACTCCAGGGCGACGAGGGCCAGTTGGGCATCCTCGAACGGATTGCTGGCATCGCTCTCGATGAAACGTTCGGCATCGAACAGCGCGACCTGCAGGTTGAAGCGCCGGCGCATCTCAACCAACCATTGGTGCTGGAGGTTTTCCGGTACCAGGATCAGCACCCGACTGGCGCGTCCCGACAGCAGTTGGCGGTGAATCACCAGGCCGGCTTCGATGGTCTTGCCCAGGCCCACCTCGTCGGCCAACAGTACCCGTGGCGCGCTACGGTCGGCGACTTCGCGGGCAATGTGCAACTGGTGGGCGATCGGTTGCGCACGGCAACCGCCCAGCCCCCACAACGATGACTGCATCTGCTTGCTGGTATGTTGCAGGGTGTTGTAGCGCAGCGAGAACCAGGACAGCGGGTCGATCTGTCCGGCGAACAGGCGGTCGCTGGCCAGGCGGAACTGGATGAAGTTGGACAGCTGGGTTTCAGGCAGGGTGCGGGGTTGGTTCTGGCCATCGAGGCCGTGATAGACCATCAGGCCGTCGATATCCTCGACTTCGCGAACGGTCAGCTTCCAGCCCTCGAAATGGGTGATCTGGTCACCTGGCGAGAAGCGCACGCGGGTCAGCGGCGCATTGCGCAAGGCGTACTGGCGTGTGTCGCCTGTGGCCGGGTAGAGCACGGTCAGCAGGCGGCCATCCTGGGCCAGGATGGTACCCAGGCCGAGCTCGGCTTCACTGTCGCTGATCCAGCGTTGCCCCGGTTGATACTGCTGCGCCATACTGCCTGAACTCCCGCGATGAAAAAGCCGACTATGTTAACGGATCGGCTGGGCAGACCAAAGTGGTGAAGACCACAGTCTAGCTGTTTCATTGCGTCATATCGTCCTGCCATGAGGGCTCAGTACCGCCATGCCGCTCAAGCGCCGCTCGTTTCGCTTCTGCCTGGGCTTGGGCAGCTTCCTGCTGCTGGGCGCCTGCGAGCAGAAGGATTTCCAGACCCTGGCTCCGGTCCCGGTCGAGCAACTGGAAGTGCTGGGCGTGCAGACGCCGATCAAGAGCGTGCACTTCCGTGACCGTGACGGTGAGGCGGTTCTGGTGCTGAGCCGCACCGATGGCCAGGCTGTCGATGCGCAGACCGAGCAGGACGTGGACAAGGTCGTGCTCAAGGCGACCCTCTACGCACGCAGCTCCGACGGCGATGCATTCAAAGCGCGTTGGCAGATCGAGCAGGAGACCTCCTGCCCGGGGCTGGACCTGGACGTCGACTTCTATGGTGATGTCAGCGATGTGACCGACCTCGACAAGGGCGGCGTCGCCGAGGTCACGGTGGCCAGCCACGCATTCTGCGGAGGTGGCATCGAGCCGCACGATATCGCCATCGAAATGCGTGAAGGTCAGGACAGCTACACCATTACCGGCCAGTCGTTGATAACCCCCGCCGGCGAGGAGCCGATCGGCGGAGACCGCGAAGACAGCGCCTCGCTGAAGAACGCACCGCAGTACGTGCGCGATCACCTGAACGATGTCTGGCAGCGGATCTATAAGCGGCCATGGAGCGAGGCCAGCCCTGCTGCCGAGGACGAGTCAACCGACGAAGCCGAATAGCGATATTCAAACCATGGGGCTGTGATCGCCCGCACATCCTCATCCATCGCTGCTCAAGGCGGATGTGGGCCGGCCGATACAGTGGGCACAGGAGAACCATCATGCTGCCGCCGATCCTTCCGCTCAGTGCCGTGCCCGTTACCTCTCAGCAAGACCCGGTCAAGCCCACCCCGGACATCAAGCCGGTGGTGCCTGCGCAGCCAGCCTCCGGCGACACCGCCATCGATCTCAAGCACCAGCGTGATCCGCAGGAGCAGGCGCTGTTGCTGCGCGACGAGCAGCGCCGACAACAGCGGCGCAACACCAAGGCTGACGAGGAACGCTACAGTGCGGTGCCGGGGGACGAGGTCAATGCCGACAACACCGTACCGGTCGCGCCGCTGATGGGTGAGCATGTCCGTCAGGGGTTGCTGGTCGACATCGAAGTCTGAAGCGGGGCTGGTCACGGCCGTCGCCTGGCTGCATGATGCATCTCTCAGCTGATCGTCGAGCCCACCCATGAGCCAAGACAACCTCATCGACTTCGATGCCGAACGCGCCAAGCGTATCCACGACCTGAAGGAAAAACGCCTCAACGAGGTGCGGCAGGCCTTTGAGCAGGCGATGCCGCTCGGTACCTCGAAGAAAAAGAAACCCAAGGGCAAGCCGAAGAAGCGCTGAACCTTGACGCAGGTCAATCCTGCACCCGCCTCGTGTGCCCGGCCCCGGGCACCATTGATCCCGATCAATTTTTCTCCCGACGTTATTCGATACCTTGCATCCATCGGACAACGGCACATGAACGGGAGGCCGACATGTTCTTCGACAATGTGGTTATCGCGGGTGTGGTAACGGTCGGGTTGATGTTGGTGTTCTTTGCCGGTCTAGGACTTTTCATCTGGAAGGATTCAGGTAAGCGCAAACCGCGCTGATCTTCCGGATTCACGGGCACGCAAGGCATTTAGGGCGACTTAGGTCGCCCATTTTTTTTGTTCGCGGATTCGTGCTTGCTGAGGTTTGGTTTGGTTTGGTTTGGTTTGGTTTGGTTGGGGCGGGCGTTGAGACTGGGGGAAGATCCATTTTTGTGTAGCGGCGCTGCTGGCCCCTTCCGCCTTTACGGCGGGTCCCTTAATGAGATGGTCACCCCGGCACCCTGCGAGGCGTACGCTTTCGCA
>NZ_JAHWIW010000027.1:0-94264 GCF_025377065.1 Pseudomonas sp. HD6422
GGTCTCCGGCGCGCTTCGGGGGCCCGCGCGCCCCCACGGTCAGCTACCGCGCTTGGGTGTCCGGGTGGGGGGGGCTTGCCCGCGAAGAGGCCGGCTCAGATCGCGTAAGATCCTAGGCCACCACCCACCCTTGCTCGACCATCGACAACGGCTCCCCATCCCCAATGATGATGTGATCGAGCACCCGCACATCGATCAACCCCAACCCCCGTTTCAACGACAGTGTCAGTTGCACGTCATCCTGGCTCGGCTCGCTATTGCCCGAGGGATGGTTGTGACACAGGATCAGTGCCGCCGCGTTATGCAGCAGCGCACGCCGCACCACCTCCCGTGGATAGACGCTGGCCCGGTCTATGGTGCCTCTGAACAGGATTTCGAACGTCAGCGGCCTGTGCTTGGTGTCGAGAAACAGGCAGCCGAATACCTCGCTGGCCTCGTGTCGCAACATCGCCTTCAGATACCGCCGCACGGCCTCGGGGCTGTCCATGACCGACTCGCGCTCGATGGTGGTCGCAAGGTGCCTGCGCCCGATCTCAAGCAATGCCTGCAATTGGCCGTACCTCACCGGCCCCAGGCCAAGCTCGCCGAGAAAGGCTTGCCGATCGGCCTCGAGCAGCTGGCGCAGGCCACCGAACTTCACCAGCAGCCCTCGCGCCAGCTCCACCACATTGCGACCGCGCACTCCTGAGCCAAGAAACACCGCCAACAACTCCGCGTCCGAAAGACTCGCCACCCCACGCTGCAACAACTTCTCCCTCGGCCGCTCTTCAACCGGCCATTCTCTGATATTCATCCCCTGCTCCCTGGTCCTGCTGCGGCACGTTTGAGCCCTGTGTTAATCTATTTCGCCTCGTACATGCGACGTTCTGCCGCAGGCAGTTCTTTCGTCGCCGCCCGCTCTCACTGGAAAAAGGCAAGCCTATGCAGCGGCTGTATCGCAAGCGCATCGTTCTCGGCGTAGGGGGTGGCATTGCCGCCTACAAGAGCGCCGAGCTGATCCGCCGACTCCTGGAGCACGGCGCGCAGGTGCGCGTCGTCATGACCCGCGGTGGTGCCGAGTTCATCACCCCGCTGACCCTGCAGGCGTTGTCCGGTCACCCGGTGCACATGGACCTGCTCGACCCTGCCGCCGAGGCGGCCATGGGTCACATCGAACTGGCCAAGTGGGCCGACCTGGTGCTCATCGCCCCCGCCACCGCCGACCTCATGGCGCGCCTTGCCCAAGGCATGGCCGATGACCTGCTGACCACCCTGGTGCTGGCGACCGACGCCACCGTGGCCATAGCCCCGGCGATGAACCAGGCGATGTGGCGCGACCCGGCCACCCAGGCCAACCTCGATCTGCTGAAAAGCCGTGGTATTGAGGTGTTCGGCCCGGCGTCCGGCAGCCAAGCCTGTGGCGACGTCGGCCTGGGGCGTATGCTCGAAGCCACCGACCTGGCCTGGTGCGCTGCGGAAAGCTTCAAGCGCCAGGCACTCACCGGCAAGCACGTGCTGATCACTGCCGGGCCGACCCAGGAAAACATCGACCCGGTGCGCTACATCACCAATCATAGCTCCGGAAAGATGGGCTTCGCCCTGGCCGAGGCGGCCGCCGAGGCCGGTGCTCGGGTGACCCTGGTCACCGGCCCGGTGCACCTGCCGACACCCGATCGGGTCAACCGTATCGACGTGGTCAGCGCGCGGGACATGCTCGCGGCCTGCGAAGCCGCCATGCCGTGCGACCTGTTCATCGCTTCGGCGGCGGTCGCGGACTACCGACCCGAGGTAGTCGCCCCGCAAAAGCTCAAGAAAGACCCTACGACCGGTGACGGCATGTTGCTGCAGATGGTGCGCAATCCCGATATCCTTGCCACCATTGCCGGCCGTGCCGATCGCCCGTTCAGCGTCGGCTTCGCCGCCGAGACCGAACACTTGCTCGATTACGCTACGCGCAAGCTCAAGGACAAGAACCTCGACCTGATCGTCGCCAACGATGTGGCCAACCCCAGCATCGGCTTCAACAGCGAGGAAAACGCCCTGACCGTGATCGACCGCGAGCAACACCAGACCCTCTTTGCGCAGACCAGCAAGGGCAAGATCGCCCGCCAGCTGGTTGCCTTCATCGCCGAACGGCTCAACCAGGTTCAATAGTTACATGCACGCTCTTCAAGCCAAGATCCTCGACCCGCGCCTGGGTACCGAATTCCCCCTGCCGCAGTACGCCACGCCAGGCTCGGCAGGCCTCGACCTGCGCGCCCTGCTCAAGGAAGACACCGTTCTCGAGCCAGGCCAGACCCTGCTGATCCCCACCGGCCTGTCGATCTACATCGGCGACCCGGGCCTGGCCGCCATGATCCTGCCGCGCTCGGGACTGGGCCACAAGCACGGCATCGTGCTCGGCAACCTGGTCGGCCTGATCGACTCGGACTACCAGGGCGAACTGATGGTGTCGTGCTGGAACCGTGGGACCACGCCGTTCACCATCGCCGTCGGCGAGCGCATCGCCCAACTGGTGCTGGTACCGGTGGTACAAGCGCACTTCGACATCGTCGAGCAGTTCGACGAGAGCCAACGCGGCACCGGCGGCTTCGGTCACTCCGGCAGCCACTGAGCCGATCGAGCGACCGTTCGGGTCATGGATGGCGAACTCTCTGGCGAAACCATCGTCCAAGCGTGCAGTTTGCGCCTGCCCAGACAGCCCTTGACTAATGGAGCTCCCCAAGAGATGAACGACATGGCCCAGCTGGTACCCGCACTGCCTGACAGCATTTTCCGCGCATATGACATCCGCGGCGTGGTCGGCAAGACGCTGCATGGCGAAACCGCCTACTGGATCGGCCGCGCCATCGGCGCGCAAAGCCTGGCCCAGGGTGAGCCTCAGGTGTCTGTAGGCCGAGACGGCCGCCTGTCCGGCCCGATGCTGGTCGAACAACTGATCAAGGGCCTGGCCGATGCCGGTTGCCAGGTCAGCGATGTCGGCCTGGTACCGACTCCCGCGCTGTACTACGCAGCCAACGTGCTGGCCGGCAAGTCCGGGGTGATGCTCACCGGTAGTCACAACCCGTCGGACTACAACGGCTTCAAGATCGTCATCGCCGGCGACACCCTGGCCAACGAGCAGATCCAGGCACTGCTGACCCGGCTCAAGACCAACGACGTGCCGCGTGGCGAAGGCCGCGTGGAAAAGGTCGAGATCCTCGACCGCTACTTCCAGCAGATCGTCGGTGACGTCAAGCTGGCCAGGAAGCTCAAGGTCGTGGTCGACTGCGGCAACGGCGCCGCTGGCGTCATCGCCCCGCAGCTGATCGAGGCCCTGGGTTGCGAAGTCATCCCGCTGTTCTGCGAGGTGGACGGCAACTTCCCCAACCACCACCCGGACCCGGGCAAGCCGGAAAACCTCGAAGACCTGATCGCCAAGGTCAAGGAAACCAGCGCCGATATCGGCCTGGCCTTCGATGGCGACGGTGACCGCGTCGGCGTCGTGACCAACACCGGCAGCATCGTCTACCCCGATCGCCTGCTGATGCTGTTCGCCCAGGACGTGCTGGCTCGCAACCCAGGCGCGGAAATCATCTTCGACGTCAAATGCACCCGTCGCCTCACGCCGCTGATCGAGCAGCATGGCGGCCGCGCGCTGATGTGGAAGACAGGTCACTCGCTGATCAAGAAGAAGATGAAGCAGACCGGCTCGCTGCTGGCCGGCGAGATGAGCGGCCATATCTTCATCAAGGAACGCTGGTACGGTTTCGACGACGGCATCTACAGCGCCGCACGCCTGCTGGAGATCCTCAGCAAGGCCAGCCAGGACGCCGAAAGCCTGTTCGCCGCGTTCCCGAACGACATTTCCACGCCGGAAATCAACATTGATGTGACCGACGAGGGTAAATTCAGCATCATTGATGCACTGCAACGCGACGCCGACTGGGGCGATGCCAACCTGACCACCATCGACGGTGTGCGGGTCGACTATGCCCATGGCTGGGGTCTGGTACGCGCCTCCAACACCACGCCGGTGCTGGTGCTGCGCTTCGAGGCCGACAGCGACGCCGAATTGCAACGTATCCAGGATGTTTTCCGCGCACAGCTGCTGCGGGTCGCCCCTGATCTGCAACTGCCGTTCTGACCGACTATCTGTTCCTTACAGGAGCCCCTGCATGACCCTCGATCGCGATGCCGCCTCCCATGTAGCCGAGGTATTGTCCGAAGCACTGCCTTACATTCGCCGCTTTGTCGGCAAGACCTTGGTGATCAAGTATGGCGGCAACGCGATGGAGAGCGAGGAGCTCAAGACCGGCTTCGCCCGCGACATCGTGCTGATGAAGGCCGTGGGCATCAACCCGGTGGTGGTGCATGGCGGCGGCCCACAGATCGGTGACCTGCTCAACCGTCTGTCGATCGAGAGCCACTTCATCGATGGCATGCGCGTCACCGACGCCGCGACCATGGACGTGGTGGAGATGGTCCTCGGCGGCCAGGTCAACAAGGACATCGTCAACCTGATCAATCGCCACGGCGGCAGCGCCATCGGCCTGACCGGCAAGGACGCCGAGCTGATCCGTGCGCGCAAGCTCACCGTCAGCCGTCAGACCCCGGAGATGACCCAACCGGAAATCATCGATATCGGTCACGTCGGCGAGGTCGTCAGCGTCAACACCGACCTGATCAACATGCTGGTCAAGGGCGACTTCATCCCGGTGATCGCGCCGATTGGCGTGGGTGCCGACGGCGAGTCGTACAACATCAACGCCGACCTGGTAGCGGGCAAGGTGGCCGAGGCACTGAAGGCCGAAAAACTGATGCTGCTGACCAACATCGCCGGCCTGATGGACAAGCAGGGCCAGGTCCTGACCGGCCTGACCACCGAGCAGGTCAACGAGTTGATCGCCGACGGCACCATCTACGGCGGCATGCTGCCGAAGATCAAGTGCGCACTGGAAGCCGTCCAGGGCGGCGTGAACAGCTCGCACATCATCGACGGTCGCGTCCCCAACGCGGTGCTGCTGGAGATCTTCACCGACAGCGGCGTGGGCACTCTGATCACCAACCGCAAGCCGCGCTGACCCCTCGAGCTGACACCATTCCCAATCGCCGGCAAGACGACTCCTACAAACCGGAGTTGGCTTGTCGGCGTTTTTTTTGCTCCAAACATGGCAAAATGCCTGCCCGCAACACCCAGATCTACCTAATTGGAGATATCGCGTGAAATACGCTTCACAAGGACTCGTGCTGGCAGCTGCCGTTGCGTTCGGGTCGATCGCCGGCTGTGCTACCGAAACCTCCACTGCCGTCGCGGTGCAACAGGTCGAAAGCGTCAACCGCCCTTACAGCGGCGTGCGTGCCCCCATCGCCGTGGGCAAGTTCGACAACCGTTCCAGCTACATGCGTGGGATCTTCTCCGATGGCGTCGACCGCCTCGGCGGCCAGGCCAAGACCATCCTGATCACCCACCTGCAGCAGACCAACCGCTTCAACGTGCTCGACCGCGACAACATGAGCGAGATCCAGCAGGAAGCCGCCATCAAAGGTCAGGCTCAACGCCTCAAAGGCGCCGACTTCGTGGTCACCGGCGATGTCACCGAATTCGGTCGCAAGGAAGTCGGCGACCATCAGCTGTTCGGTATCCTCGGCCGCGGCAAGACCCAGATCGCCTATGCCAAGGTGGCACTGAACATCGTCAACATCAGCACCTCCGAGGTCGTCTATTCGAGTCAGGGTGCTGGCGAGTATGCCCTCTCCAACCGCGAGATCATCGGCTTCGGCGGTACCGCCAGCTATGACTCGACCCTCAATGGCAAGGTCCTCGACCTGGCCATGCGCGAGGCGGTGAACAAGCTGGTCGGCGCCGTGGAAAGCGGCCAATGGAAACCGCAACTGCACTAAGTCACCTGTTCAAGGAAGACATCCCATGAGCATTACCCTCCCGGCCAAGCGCGCCTGCGCCGGCCTCCTGCTGGGCAGCCTGCTGCTGGCCGGCTGCAACGCGCCCAAACCCCTGTACCAGTGGGAAAGCTATCAGCCGCAGGTCTATGGCTACCTCAAGGGCGAGTCGAAAGAGGAACAGGTCACAGCGCTGGAGCGCGATCTGGAGAAGATCAAGGCCAAGAATGGCGCCGTACCGCCGGGCTACCACGCACAACTGGGCCTGCTGTATTCCAGCTTGGGCAAGGATGACCAGATGATGCAGCAGTTTCGCACCGAAAAAGCCCTGTTCCCGGAATCGGCGGCGTACATGGACTTTCTGATGAGCAACGCCAGCAAAGGGGCCAAGCAATGATCAAACGCCTCACCCAATTGCTGGTCGGCGCCTGCGTGCTGGCTCTGTTCGCGGGCTGCGCCGAGCGCAAGACCATCGATTATTCGGCCTACAAGCAGGCCCGCCCCAAATCGATCCTGATCCTGCCACCGCTCAACGAGTCGCCGGACGTCAAGGCGACCTACAGCATGCTGTCGCAGGTCACCTACCCACTGGCCGAAGCGGGCTATTACGTGATGCCCGTGGCGCTGGTGGATGAAACCTTCCGCCAGAACGGCATGACCACCCCGGCTGACATCCACCAGCTGCCAACGGCCAAGCTGCGCGAGATCTTCGGTGCCGACGCCGGGCTGTACGTGACGGTATCGGACTATGGCACGCGCTACATGGTGCTGAGCAGCGCCACGATCGTTACTGCCAACGCCAAGCTGATCGACCTCAAGACCGGCACCACCCTGTGGACCGGCAGTGCCACGGCCTCCAGCCAGGAGAACCAGCAGAACCAGGGCGGCATCATCGGCATGCTGATCACTGCGGCGGTGAACCAGATCATCAGCAGCGTGCAGGATGACGCGGGCTACCCGATCGCGGGCGTGACCAGCGCCCGACTGCTGACGCCCCATGCCAACGGCGGGCTGCTGTATGGCCCACGATCGCCGAAGTACGGCACCGACTGAGCAAGACCTCTTCCACAGAGACATCGCCGCACTCAAGGGCAGGGATGACCCTGTGGGAGCGGGCTTGCCCGCGAAGAGGCCAGGACAGACGATACGAAAAAGGCGACCTGCAGAGGTCGCCTTTTTCATTACCGGGCCAGGATCAGATCCCGTACTGCGCCCGATAGGCCTCAACGGCCGGCAGGTGCTGCTTGAGCTGTGGATCGTCGGCGAGGAACTCCAACACCTGGGTCAGCGAGACGATGCTGACCACCGGAATGCCGAAGTCGCGCTCCACTTCCTGGATCGCCGACAGCTCGCCGTTACCGCGTTCCTCGCGGTTCAGCGCGATCAGCACGCCAGCAGCCTTGGCCTGCTGGGCATTGATGATCTGCATGACCTCACGGATGGCGGTGCCAGCGGTGATCACGTCGTCGATGATCAACACGTCACCGGCCAGCGGAGCGCCGACCAGGCTGCCGCCTTCGCCGTGATCCTTGGCTTCCTTGCGGTTGAAGCACCATGGCACGTCGAGCTGATGCTGCTCGGCCAGCGCCACCGCTGTCGCCGCCGCCAGGGGAATGCCCTTGTAGGCGGGGCCGAACAGCACGTCGAACGGGATCTTGCTGTCGACGATGGCTGCCGCGTAGCAACGCCCCAGCTGGGCCAGGGCGGAACCGGTGTTGAACAGGCCGGCATTGAAGAAATACGGGCTGGTACGCCCCGATTTCAGGGTGAATTCACCGAAACGCAGGACCCCGCGATCGATGGCAAAACGGATAAAGTCGCGCTGATACGGCTGCATGGAAAGTCCCGGACACCACGGATTTAGCTAAATGGGTTGAGCTCGGGTATCATACACGCACGAGATTTATGGGGCCATTTATGCGGATCATCAGTGTGAACGTAAATGGCATTCAGGCTGCGGCCGAGCGTGGTTTGCTCAGCTGGTTGCAAGCCCAGAATGCCGACGTCATCTGTCTTCAGGACACCCGCGCCTCGGCCTTTGAACTCGACGACCCAGCTTTCCAGCTCGATGGCTATTTCCTTTATGCCTGCGACGCGGAGGTTCCCGCCCAAGGTGGCGTGGCCCTCTATTCGCGCATGCAGCCCAAGGCAGTCATCACCGGCCTGGGTTTCGAGACAGCCGATCGCTACGGGCGTTATCTGCAAGCAGATTTCGACAAAGTCAGTATTGCCAGCCTGCTGCTGCCTTCGGGCATGAACGGCGACGAAGACTTGAATCAGAAATTCAAGTTGATGGACGACTTCGCCAAGTACCTGGACAAACAGCGTCGCAAGCGTCGCGAATACATCTACTGCGGCTCGTTCTACGTGGCGCAGCAGAAACTCGACATCAAGAACTGGCGTGACAGCCAGCAGTCCCCGGGCTTCCTGCCTCCAGAGCGTGCCTGGATGGATGCGATCACCGGCGACATGGGCTACGTGGATGCCTTGCGCGAAGTCAGCCGCGAGGGCGACCAGTACAGCTGGTGGCCGGACAACGAGCAGGCTGAGATGCTCAACCTGGGCTATCGCTTCGACTACCAGATCCTCACCCCGGGCCTGCGTCGCTTCGTGCGCAACGCCCGTCTGCCGCGTCAGCCGCGCTTCTCGCAGCATGCGCCGCTGATTGTCGACTATGACTGGACGTTGACCATCTAAAACATTGGGGCGCTGCGCAGCCCATTCGCGGGACAAGCCCGCTCCCACAAGATTTGTGCACCTTTCCAGCCATGCATACATCTTGTGGGAGCGGGCTTGTCCCGCGAATGGGCACCCAGCGGCCCCAATGCTATTTGATCGGCCGCCAGATCAGCGGATACCGATATGGCTTGCCTTCATTGACACGCACCGCTGCGATGATGATCAGGACCAGCACCGCCACCATCAGCATGGCGAATAGCACCAGCCCGATGAACACGAACATCAGCAGAAAGCAGACGAACCCGGCGAGGGTCACGCTGATCTGAAAGTTCAGCGCCTCCTTGCCCTGGACATCGATGAAGGGATCTTGCTCACGCTTGAGGTGCCACAGCACCAGCGGGCCCAGCAGGTGCCCGAGGGGTACTACCAGGCCGAGCAGCGCGGCAAGGTGACAGAACATCGCCCATTGCCGCACGTCGGCGTTGGGCGGGGTGATCGACAGGTTCGAATCGCTCATGCCCCGCACCTCCTTGATTGGGTCAGTCGGCGAGTGCCGCCTGTTGCAGCTCGAAGATTTCGTTCATGCCTTTTTGCGCCAAGGCCAGCATGGCGTTGAAGTCTTCCG
Source organism: Pseudomonas sp. HD6422 (assembly GCF_025377065.1). Taxonomy (NCBI): domain Bacteria; kingdom Pseudomonadati; phylum Pseudomonadota; class Gammaproteobacteria; order Pseudomonadales; family Pseudomonadaceae; genus Pseudomonas; species Pseudomonas sp. HD6422. Next base: position 9,164 of record NZ_JAHWIW010000027.1, read on the forward strand.
GCTGGAAAGGCGCACCTTCGGCAGTGCCCTGCACTTCGATGAAACCGCCAGCGCTGGTCATGACCACGTTGAGGTCGGTCTCTGCCGCGGAGTCTTCCAGGTAGTCGAGGTCGAGCACCGCCTCGGCCTGGTATATGCCCACCGACACAGCGGCGATCATGTGCTTGAGCGGGTTGCCGCCCTTCAGGCCGCCGCGCTTCTTGATCACCGCCAGGGCATCGCACAGGGCGACCATGGCGCCGGTGATCGAGGCAGTGCGGGTGCCGCCATCGGCCTGGATCACGTCGCAGTCGACGTACAGGGTGATGTCGCCGAGCTTGCTCATGTCCAACGCGGCGCGCAACGAACGGCCGATCAGACGTTGGATTTCGAGGGTGCGCCCCCCTTGCTTGCCACGGCTGGCTTCACGCTGGTTACGCTCGCCAGTGGAGCGCGGCAGCATGCCGTATTCGGCGGTCAACCAGCCTTGACCCTGACCCTTGAGGAAGCGCGGGACGCCGTTTTCCACACTGACCGTGCAGATGACCTTGGTGTCACCGAACTCGACCAGTACCGACCCTTCGGCGTGCTTGGTGTAGTTGCGGGTGATGCGGATCGAGCGGAGCTGATCGGCGGCGCGACCACTTGGACGTTTCATCTGGGATACCTGTACCGGGATTTCGAATCTGCCGAGCATTATAAAGCCCGTGGCTTCATGAAGACATGCCTATCGTCGTAGCCGGCCACGCCTGTCGACTTTTCCCTACACCTTCGGACGTATCTGTAACATGGGCGGATTGGGCGTGACGCAACCACTGCGCTACAATCCTGCGCCTCGCAGCCTTGCGGCTGCCCCCGTTCACATCATCCAACGCGAGGTACTCCCCATGGTGCACAGCATGACCGCTTTTGCTCGAGTCGAGCGCGCCGGCAGCCAAGGCACCCTGGTCTGGGAGCTGCGTTCGGTCAACCATCGCTACCTCGAACCGCACCTGCGCCTGCACGATGCCCTGCGCGACCTCGAAGGGCCGGTGCGCGAAGGGCTGCGCCAGGGCCTGTCGCGCGGCAAGGTGGAATGCACCCTGCGCCTGCACGAGGACAGCAACGGCAAGCCGCTCAAGGTCGACCGCGAGCGCGCCGCGCAATTGGTGGCCGCTGCCGAGGAAGTCGCTGGCCTGATCAAGCAGCCGGCGCCGCTGAACCCGCTGGAGGTGCTGTCCTGGCCCGGCGTGCTGGTGGCCGACGCCAGCGACCCGCAGGCCCTCAATGCCGAAGCCATGGCGCTGTTCGACGAGGCTCTGGCCGAGCTCAAGGCTGGCCGTCTGCGCGAAGGTCAGGAGCTGGCTCGACTGATCAACGAACGCCTCGACGCCATGGCCACCGAGGTCACCACCCTGCGCGCCCTGGTGCCGCAGATGCTCGCCGCCCATCGGCAGAAGATCCTCGACCGCTTCGGCGACATGCAGGCCGAGCTCGACCCGCAACGCCTGGAGCAGGAGATGGTCCTACTGGCGCAGAAGAGCGATGTGGCCGAGGAACTCGACCGCCTGAGCACCCATGTCACCGAGGTCCGCCGGGTGCTCAAGTCCGGTGGCGCCGCCGGCCGGCGCCTGGACTTCCTGATGCAGGAACTCAACCGCGAAGCCAACACCCTGGGCTCCAAGGCATTCGACCCGCGCAGCACGCAAGCGGCGGTCAACCTCAAGGTGTTGATCGAACAGATGCGTGAACAAGTACAGAACATCGAGTAAGGCCACCCCTACCATGAACCACAGCAGCGGCACCCTCTACATCGTTTCGGCCCCCTCTGGCGCCGGCAAGACCAGCCTGGTGACGGCACTGACCAAGGCCGACCCGCAGATCCGCGTGTCGGTCTCGCACACCACGCGCGCCATGCGCCCAGGCGAACAGCACGGGGTGAATTACCACTTCGTCGTGCACGAGGAATTCAAGAGCCTGATCCAGCAAGGCGATTTCCTCGAGCATGCCGAGGTCTTCGGCAATTTCTACGGCACCTCGCGCAGCGCGATGCAGCAGACCCTCGACCAGGGCTATGACCTGATCCTGGAAATCGACTGGCAAGGCGCCCAGCAGGTGCGCGAGCTGATGCCCGAGGCACTGTCGGTGTTCATCCTGCCGCCGAGCCAGCAGGCCCTGCGCGAGCGCCTGGACAACCGCGGCCAGGACAGTGACGAGATCATTGCCGGGCGCATGAAGGAAGCGGTCAGCGAGATGGTGCACTACGACGAATATGACTACGTCATCGTCAACGACGACTTCGGCACAGCGCTTGAGGAGTTGAAGGCGGTTTTCGTGGCCAATCGGTTGCTGCTGAAGAAGCAGCAGCAGCGCCATGGGGCGCTGCTCAAGGAACTGCTTTCCTGAGGCATCGTATGAGGCCGCGTTGCGGCCCTTCGCGGGACAAGCCCGCTCCCACAGGTACAGCGCTGAATCCGAAACCGGCGCTGTACCTGTGGGAGCGGGCTTGTCCCGCGAAGGGCGGCAACGCAGCCCCAAGCTTCACTCCTGCAACTGCAAGGTCGCCTGCTGGCGCAAGGTAGCCCCGAGGAAATACGCCGGCGCCCGCATCCGCGAAAGCATCATCAGCACGATCCCCAGCGCCGAGATGATCGCCGCGATCACGAACACCAGCCCCACGCCCGCCACGTGCGAACCGCTGCCGAACTCCGGCGAGGCGCTGTCGATCGCCGTACGCACGAAGATCACCGACAGGATCACCCCACCCAGCAGCGGACACAATCCGCGCATGAAGAAATGGCGCACGCTGTCGAAGAGGCTGTGACGGAAATACCAGACGCAGGCGAACGCCGTCAGCGAATAGTAGAAGCAGATCATCATGCCCAATGCGGTGATGGTGTCAGCCAGCACGTTTTCGCTGAGGGTACGCATGGTCACGTAGAACAGGCCTGCTGCCACACCGGCGCAGATCGTCGCGTAGCGTGGCGTCTGCGAGCGCGGGCAAACCTCGGCGAAACGCTGAGGCACGGCGCCGTAGTAACCCATCGCCAGCAGGGTACGGGCCGGCGAGACGAAGGTCGACTGCAGCGAGGCTGCGGTGCTGGCCAGCACCGCGATGGACATCAGGATCGCCAACGGCCCCATGACCGGGCCGGCCAGATGGGCAAAGACGTTTTCCTGGATACGTGGGTTGTTCAAGCCCAGGCCGTCCTCGCTGATACCTGCGAATTGCAAGGTGGCAATAGCGGTCACCAGGTACAGGCCGAGGATCAGCAGCACCGTCCAGGTGGCTGCCTTGCCTGGTACCTCGTCGCTACCGATCGACTCTTCGCTGACCGTCAGGCACACATCCCAACCCCAGAAAATGAAGATCGACAAGGACAGTCCAGCAGCGAAGGCCGAGAACGACTCGACGCCAAATGGGTTGAACCAGGCCAGGTCGAAGGCCAACGGCGGCGGCGCGGTGGTTTCGCTGAAAGCGGCAAAGGAGAAGCCGATCAGCACCAGCAACTGCAAGGCGACCAGACCATATTGCACGGTCATGGTGGTGGCCATGCCGCGGCAACAGATCCACACCGCCATGGCGATGAACACGCAACAGGTGATGATGTTGATCAACAGGTTATCGGCCAGCGCCGCCAGTTCGTGTTGCCCCGTGATCTGGGCAATGAAGAGGTAGAAGAAGTCGACGGCGACGCCCGCCAAATTGGATAGCACGATGGTGGTGGCGACCACCAAACCCCAGCCGCCGATCCAGCCGATCATTGGGCCAAAGGCCCGCGCCGACCACGTGAAGGAGGTGCCGCTGTCAGGCTCCGCCGCGTTCAGCTCGCGGTAGCCGAGGGCGACCAACAGCATGGGCAGGAAGCCGACGATGAATACCGCCGGCAGGTGCGCTCCGACCTCGCGCACGGTGGGGCCAAGGGCGCCGGTCAGGGTATAGGCCGGGGCAATCGTGGAAATGCCCAGCACCACGCTGGCCAGCAGGCCGAGACGTCCTTTGGCCAGGCCTTTGCTGCGCGAGACAGTGCCCGAGTCGGCCGCATCGGGTGGGCGGCCGGCTTCTGTGTAATCGCTCATGAGTAAACCGTAACTATTAGAATTGTTTTCACGGACCTCGACGAGGAGACCCGTTTCCACTCATTGATGGCTCGCTGCCCGGTCGACCCGCGCAGCATGGGCAATGCAGGCCTCGCGAAACGCCTGGAACAGGCGCAACGAGACCGGGTTGTCGGCAAAACGCCATTCCGGGTGCCACTGCACGCCGAGCACCAGGCCCGGCGCATCCGGCATCGACACCGCTTCGATCAGGCCATCCGGGGCCCTCGCCTCGACGCGCAGGCCTGGGGCCAAACGGTCGATGCCCTGGCTGTGCAGCGAGTTGACCTCGAACCGCTCAGACAGGCCAAGGCTCTCGAACAGGCCGCCAGCTTCGACGCTGACGGCATGACGAGGGCCATATTGCACCTCCAGGGGTGCATCCTCAGGTTCGCGATGGTCCAAGAAGTCCGGTAGCGCCTGCACGCGTTGGTGCAAACTGCCGCCAAGGGCCACATTGAGTTCCTGGAAACCACGGCAGATACACATCACCGGCACGCCGGCGGCAATGGCGGCACGCAGCAGCGGCAGGGTCAGCAGGTCACGCGCCTGATCGTGCCGGGTGCCGTGCGCGCTAGGGGCGCCATTGTAGTGATGCGGTTCGACATTGGAAGGCGAACCGGTGAAAAGAATGCCATCGAGCCGCGCCAGCAACGCCTGGGTATCGCTGCCGCCATCGCGGGCCGGCAGGATCACCGGCAATCCGGCGAACGCCGCCGCTTCCACATACTTGTCGCCCACCGTGTGCGACGGGTTCTTGCCCACCTGCTGACGGCAGGCGCTGACACCGATCAAGGGGACCGCAATTGCGCTCATGGGCTTACACCGTGTGCAGGTACCAGTTGTACTCGAGGTCGGAGATAGACACTTCGAACTCGGCCAGCTCACTCTCCTTGCAGGCCACGAAGATGTCGATGTAGTCCGGGCTGATGTATTGGTTGAGCACTTCGCTGTCGTCCAATGCACGCAGGGCGTCGCGCAGGTTGTTCGGCAGGCTCTGCTCCAATTGCTCGTAGGAATTGCCTTCGATCGGCGCACCCGGTTCGATCTTGCTGGTAAGACCGTGATGGATACCGGCGAGGATCGAGGCGAGCATCAGGTACGGGTTGGCGTCGGCACCGGCCACGCGGTGCTCGATGCGCACGTTGTCGCTGCTGTCGGTCGGCACACGTACGGCCACGGTGCGGTTGTCCAGGCCCCAGCTCGGCGCATTGGGGACATAGAACTGCGCGCCAAAACGGCGGTAAGAATTGATGTTCGGGCAGAGGAACGCCATCGACGCCGGCATGGTTTCCAGCACGCCGCCGATAGCGTGGCGCAGTGCATCGCTCTGCAGCGGGTCGGCACTGGCGAAGATGTTCTTGCCGGTTTTCTTGTCGAGCAGCGAGATGTGCACGTGCAGGCCGTTGCCAGCTTGGCCCGGATAGGGTTTGGCCATGAAGGTGGTGTCCATCTCATGGTCGTAGGCGACGTTCTTGATCAGCCGCTTGAGCAGGATCGCGTAGTCGCAGGCCTTCAGCGGGTCGGCCACGTGATGAAGGTTCACTTCGAACTGCGCCGGGGCGCTTTCCTTGACGATGGCGTCGGCTGGCAGGCCTTGCTCCTTGGCCGCTTCGAGCATGTCCTGAAGGCAGTCGGCATATTCGTCGAGATCGTCGATCAGGTAGACCTGGGTCGACTGCGGGCGCTTGCCGGAAATCGGCGAGCGCGGCGGCTGCGGACGCCCGTTGAGGTTGTCCTGGTCGATCAGATAGAACTCCAGCTCGAACGCCGCGCAGATGTCCAGGCCCAGGTCGTCGAACTTGCTCACCACCTGGCGCAGCACTTCGCGCGGATCGGCGAAGAACGGTGCGCCGTCCAGTTCGTGCATGGTCATCAGCAACTGGGCGGTGGGGCGCTTCTGCCAGGGTTCGTCCGACAACGTGCCAGGGATCGGGAAGCAGATGCGATCGGCATCGCCGATGTCCAGGCCCAGGCCAGTGCTTTCCACGGTCGAGCCGTTGATATCCAGGGCGAACAACGACGCCGGCAGGTTGATGCCTTTCTCGAACACCTTGTGCAGACTGGCCCGCTCGATGCGCTTGCCACGTACCACGCCGTTCATGTCGGAGATCAGCAGATCGACATACTGGGTATCCGGATGGGCCTGGAGGAAGTCATTCATCTCGCTGGAAGAACTGGCGCACGGGGTGACCGACGTCATGATGTACATCCTTTGATGTGCTGCGGCGATGTGGGGGGATACGGCTGGCGCCTCACGGGCGACGATGGTTGCAGCTGTTGTTGTTTTCACTTTCCCATCGTGGGGATTGATCGCCCGACCGAGCGCATTGATTCCCGGGGGCCGTTCCACTATAAAATGGCCCTAACGCAACAGACATTGGCAATTCGGCAAGCAGAGCGTGCACCAATGCAATATCAGATCACCCATGCCGACCTCTCCCTGGTCCTGGCCCTGGAGCGCGGTCGGTCACTGGCCAAGGCCGCCGAACTGCTCAAGGTCGACGTCTCGACGGTGTTCCGCTCGATCCGCCGCCTCGAATCGGCGCTCGGCACCGCGTTGTTCGTCAAGAGCCGCAAAGGCTACCTGCCGACCGACACCGCCCAGGCCCTGGCCGAGCAGGCCGAGCGCGCCGAACAGGCGCTGGAAGCCGCGCGCATCGCCATGAGCAGCGGCGAGCAGGTGGTCAGCGGCACGGTGCGCCTGACCTGTACCGAAGCGGTAATGCATAGTCTGCTGCTGCCGGCGCTGGCGGACTTCATGCCCAACTATCCGGCGCTGTCGCTGGAAATGGGTACCTCCAACACCTTCGCCAACCTCAGCCGCCGCGATGCCGACATCGCGCTGCGCCTGACCAACACCCCTCCCGAGCATTTGGTGGGCCGTTGCCTGGGCTCAACGTCCTATGTGATCTGCGGCCAACCCCAGTGGCGAGAGCGCCTGGCCGAAAGCGCCGCCAATGTGCCGTGGATCGCGCCGGACGACTCGATGCAGGACCACCCCACGGTAGTCTGGCGTAACCAACAGTACCCAGGGCTCAGCCCGCGCTACCAGTGCAGCGGCATGTCGACCATCGCCCAACTGGTCAGTACCGGCCTGGGGGTGGCGGCCTTGCCCGACTACATGGTCGACGCCCTGCCCGGGGTGGATGCGCTCAGCGGCCCGTTGCCCGGCTGCGACACCCAGCTGTGGCTACTGACCCGCCCCGATTGCCGGGCGTTGCGTTCGGTGCAGACGCTGTTCGAGGAGCTGACCCCACGGTTGCGTGGCGCGATGCTCTGAGGGTGTTGTGTTTCAGGGGCTGCTGGCGTTATCGTCGGAACCAGGCGTTCAGGGTGTCTGCTACGGCCCTTTCGCGGGTGAACCCGCTCCCACAGCAGGGCATCGTGTCTGATCACTCGACAAAACAGCGCTTCCCTATTGGCTGGTGATTTTTTAAACTATCGAGTCCGCCTGCCCATATTGGGTTGCACGCCTACCGCATTTGCTACTGAGGAAGACCATGGCCCGCGTAACTGTTGAAGACTGCCTGGAACACGTGGATAACCGCTTTGAGCTGGTCATGCTCTCGACCAAGCGCGCCCGCCAGCTGGCTACCGGCGGCAAGGAGCCACGCGTAGCGTGGGAAAACGACAAGCCGACCGTCGTCGCCCTGCGCGAGATCGCCGAAGGCATCGTTACCCCTGAGTTCATCGCCGCCGAAGAGATCGTCACCGAGGATCCGGTCTTCGCCGCGTTCGAGGATGAGTCCAACGAGGCAGTCTGATTGATGCCTGGTCGACGTCGCGCGGCACAAGGCCCTCTTCCTCGGCAAGAGGTGAAATCATGCCGGGCATAGAAGCCTTAGCCGAACGGCTGTCGACCTACCTGGGCCCCGAACAGGTCAACCTGGTTCGCCGGGCCTATTTCTACGCCGAACAGGCGCACGATGGGCAACGCCGCCGCAGTGGCGAGCCCTACGTGACCCATCCGCTGGCCGTGGCCAGCATCCTCGCCGACATGCACATGGACCATCAGAGCCTGATGGCCGCCATGCTGCACGACGTGATCGAAGACACCGGCATCGCCAAAGAAGCCCTCTGCCAGCAATTCGGCGAGACCGTGGCCGAACTGGTCGATGGGGTCAGCAAGCTGACCCAGATGAACTTCGAAACCAAGGCCGAGGCCCAGGCCGAGAACTTCCAGAAGATGGCCATGGCCATGGCGCGCGATATCCGCGTGATCCTGGTCAAGCTCGCCGACCGTCTGCACAACATGCGCACCCTGGAAGTGCTGTCCGGCGAGAAACGCCGGCGCATCGCCAAGGAAACCCTCGAGATTTACGCCCCCATCGCCAACCGCCTGGGCATGCACACCGTGCGTGTGGAGTTCGAGGACCTCGGCTTCAAGGCCATGCACCCGATGCGCTCGGCGCTGATCCATCGTGCGGTGAAGAGCGCACGCGGCAACCGCAAGGAAATCGTCGCCAAGATCGAGCAGTCGCTGGCCAACTGCCTGGCCGCCGACGGTATCGAGGGCGAGGTCAGCGGCCGGCAGAAACACCTCTATGGCATCTACAAGAAGATGCGCGGCAAGCGTCGTGCCTTCAACGAGATCATGGACGTGTACGCCTTCCGCATCATCGTCGACAAGGTCGACACCTGCTACCGCGTGCTCGGCGCCGTGCACAACCTGTACAAGCCGCTACCCGGTCGCTTCAAGGACTACATCGCGATTCCCAAGGCCAACGGCTACCAGTCGTTGCACACCACGCTGTTCGGCATGCATGGCGTGCCCATCGAGATCCAGATCCGCACCCGCGAAATGGAAGAGATGGCCAACAACGGCATCGCCGCGCACTGGCTGTACAAGTCCAACGATGACGAACAACCCAAGGGCAACCATGCCCGTGCTCGCCAGTGGGTCAAAGGCATCCTCGAGCTGCAGCAGCGCGCCGGCAACTCGCTGGAATTCATCGAGAGCGTGAAGATCGACCTGTTCCCGGACGAGGTCTACGTATTCACGCCCAAAGGCCGGATCATGGAGCTGCCCAAAGGCTCCACCGCCGTCGACTTCGCCTATGCGGTCCACACCGATGTCGGGAACAGCTGCATCGCCTGCCGCATCAACCGCCGCCTGGCGCCCCTGTCCGAACCGCTGCAAAGCGGTTCCACGGTGGAAATCGTCAGCGCCCCGGGGGCAAGGCCAAACCCGGCGTGGCTCAACTTCGTGGTCACTGGCAAGGCGCGCACGCACATTCGCCATGCCCTCAAGCAGCAGCGCCGTTCCGAATCGATCAGCCTCGGCGAACGCCTGCTGAACAAGGTACTCACCGGCTTCGACAGCAGCCTGGAGAAAATCCCGCAGGAGCGCATCCAGGCCGTACTCGCCGAATACCGCGTCGAGCTGATCGAAGACCTGCTCGAGGACATCGGCCTGGGTAACCGCATGGCCTACGTGGTGGCGCGGCGCCTGCTGTCGGCCGAGGGCGAGCAACTGCCGGCCCCGGAAGGCCCACTGGCCATCCGCGGCACCGAAGGTCTGGTACTGAGCTACGCCAAGTGCTGCACGCCGATCCCGGGCGACCCGATCGTCGGCCATCTGTCGGCAGGCAAAGGCATGGTCGTGCACCTGGAAAACTGCCGCAACATCAGTGAAATCCGCCATAACCCGGAGAAGTGCGTGCAGCTGTCCTGGGCCAAGGACATCACCGGCGAGTTCAACGTCGAACTGCGCGTCGAACTCGAACACCAGCGCGGCCTGATCGCCCTGCTCGCCAGCAGCGTGAACGCCGCCGACGGCAACATCGAGAAGATCAGCATGGACGAACGCGACGGCCGTATCAGCGTGGTCCAGCTGGTGGTCAGCGTGCATGACCGCGTGCACCTGGCTCGTGTGATCAAGAAACTGCGCACGCTGACCGGCGTGGTCCGTATCACCCGGATGCGTGCGTAGTCCGCCAACCGCAAGGAGTCATCATGAGCAAGACCGTCATCAACAGCGACAAGGCCCCTGCCGCCATCGGTACCTACTCCCAGGCGATCAAGGCCGGCAACACCGTGTACATGTCCGGACAGATTCCACTGGATCCGAAAACCATGGAACTGGTCGAAGGCTTCGAAGCCCAGACCGTGCAGGTGTTCGAGAACCTCAAGGCCGTCGCCGAGGCCGCCGGCGGCTCGTTCAAGGACATCGTCAAGCTGAACATCTTCCTCACTGACCTGAGCCACTTCGCCAAGGTCAACGAAATCATGGGCCGTTACTTCGAACAGCCCTACCCTGCTCGCGCCGCCATTGGCGTTGCCGCACTGCCCAAGGGCGCCCAGGTCGAAATGGACGCCATCCTGGTCATCGAATGATGCCCCTGGTGACGGGCGCTCTGCCCGTCACCTCCTCAGCAAGGTTATCCCGTCATGCGTCAAGCACTGCCCCTCGCGCTGGCAGCCCTGTTCCTGAGCGGTTGCGCCAGCCACAAACCCGAAGACTACAACGGCACCTGGATCAACCAGGACGCCATCACTGCAGCCGTCAAAGGTGAAAGCCTGCGCCAGGCGTTGGACGAAAACGGCCCGGTGTTCGAATGGCAACTCAACGTGGCCGACCAACGCGCCAGCTACAGCAACGGCTTCGAAGCCGCCGACGGCCAACTGACCGCGAACCAGAAGCAATGGCAAGCCAGCTTCGATGGCGGTCAGACCGAGCAGTTGGCACTCGATGGCGATGAACTGATCGCGACCGATCCTGCCGGAGCCAAACGGACCTTCGTCCGCGTCAAGCAACAGCCCGCGGCCAATGCCCCGCTGGGCAGCAGCTTCGAGAAAGCGCTGTACCAGGCGTACCTGGGCGGTGATTGGAAGATCGTCGAAGGCCAAGGCAAAGGGGGCGTGGTGCGTTTCGCCGACAATGGCGGCGTGACCGGCCTGCCGGGTCCGGACCGTTATGCCCTGTGCCTGGCAGGCGACTGCGCCAGCATGGGCGGCAGCAACGACAGCCTTTGGCTGGAGCGCAACCAACGCGGCGCACCCTTCATCTTCAAGCGCGATGGCGACACGCTGGAGATCTACCGGGCCGTCAATACCGCGCAGGCCAACGACATTCCGCAGCTGGTCGCGGGTGCCAAGCAGTGGGTGCTGGAGCGGGATTGATCGGCTGAGCGGTGGTTCTGCGGCGAGCGCATGTCAGCTCTGAGCGCCCGCCAGAATCGCCGCATACCCTTCTTTGTAACTCGGATACACCGGCGCCCAACCCAACTTGCGCGCCCGGGCATTGCTGCAGCGCTTGCTGCCGGTGCGCCGCACGCGTTGCTCATCGGACCACTGGCTGACGCCCATGTAGCCTCGCAGCCAGGCGACCACGTCGGCCAGCGGCGCCGGGTCGTCATCCACTCCGATGTAGCAGTCCTCCAGCGCCACCCCATCGACATCGGCCTGCAGCAGGAAGGCCAACAGGCTCGCCGCATCCTCGGCGTGGATTCGGTTGCCATATAAAGGCGGCTCTTCGGCCACTCGGTAGCCTTGGCGCACCTGGCTCAACAGCCACTCGCGCCCCGGCCCGTAGATACCGGTCAGACGCACCACGCTGGCAGGGATACCGCTGGCCAGCGCCAGCTTTTCAGCTTCGAGCATCACCCGGCCGGAGTAACCCTCCGGCTCGGTAGCCGCCGTTTCGTCGATCCACTCGCCGTTCTTTTGCGCGAACACGCTACTGCTGGACACGAACAGCAAGCGACGCGGGCGCTGACCACGCTCGGCCAACCAACTCAGCACATGCCGCAGGCCCTCGACGTAGGCCGCCTGATAACCAGCCTCGTCGTGCTGGCTGGCCGCCACGCAATACACCAGATAGTCCGGCGCACGCTGCGGCCAGGCCGCGGGAATCTGCGCCTGGCCCAAGTCGGCCGCCACCGGGTCGACGCCTTCGGGCAGATGCGAGACGGAGCGTCGCAGGCCACTCACCTGCCAGCCCCGCGCCAGTAATTGCTGAGCCAGACGGCCACCCACATCACCACAACCTACGATCATTGCCGAAAGGTCTGACATCACAAAACTCCCTAGACCAAAGGTTCAGGCTAGCCGGATTAGACGATGGGCGGCTAGGACCAGATTGAAAAAAGCAACATCATTACTTTTGTTAACAAGAATTACTTGCAATAATGGCACCCCTATCTGTTCTCGGCCTGAATCGAGGCCTTGAAGAACGCCACTTTCTTACTTCTTCATCAGGTCCGGCCAGCATGACACGTACTCAACCTTCCGCTTCGCCAACCACGTCGCGCGCCTGGCGCGCCATTGCCGCGCTGACGCTCAGCCTGGTACTGGCCCCGGTCGCCCTGGCGGATGAACCAAACGCCAATACCGCCACCCCGTCCGCTGCCACCGCCCCAGCAGCACCTGCCGATGCGACCGCACCAGGCGCCGGTGCACCGGCAGCGGGCAACGATGCTCAGGCCACTGCCGAGGGTCCAGCGCCAGCCGCCGCCGACGACACCCAGGCTCTGGTCGAGGATACCTCCCTGGGCATGGCCCACGATCTGTCCCCTTGGGGCATGTACAAGAACGCCGACGTGGTAGTGAAGGCAGTGATGATCGGCCTGGCGATTGCCTCGATCATCACCTGGACCATCTGGATCGCCAAGGGCTTCGAGCTGATGGGCGCCAAGCGCCGCCTGCGCAGTGAAATCGCGCTCCTCAAGAAGTCCGCCACCCTCAAGGACGCCAGCGACGCGTCCAACAAGGAAGGCACCCTGGCCCACACCCTGGTCCATGACGCCTTGGAAGAAATGCGCCTGTCGGCCAATGCCCGTGAGAAAGAAGGCATCAAGGAGCGTGTCAGCTTCCGTCTGGAGCGCCTGGTGGCTGCCAGCGGCCGCACCATGAGCAGCGGTACCGGCGTCCTGGCCACCATCGGTTCCACCGCGCCGTTCGTCGGCCTGTTCGGGACCGTGTGGGGCATCATGAACAGCTTCATCGGCATCGCCAAGACCCAGACCACCAACCTCGCAGTGGTTGCGCCGGGCATCGCCGAGGCCCTGCTGGCCACTGCCCTGGGCCTGGTCGCGGCAATCCCGGCCGTGGTCATCTACAACGTCTTCGCCCGCTCCATCGCCGGCTACAAGGCTCAGGTCTCCGACGCTTCGGCGCAGGTACTGCTGCTGGTCAGCCGTGACCTCGACCACCAGGGCAGCGAGCGCGCCGCCCCGCACATGGTGAAAGTGGGGTAAACCATGGGCCTGCATCTCAACGAAGGTGGCGACGACCTCGCCGAGAACCACGAAATCAACGTCACGCCGTTCATCGACGTGATGCTCGTGCTGCTGATCATCTTCATGGTCGCCGCGCCACTGGCCACGGTCGACATCAAGGTCGACCTGCCGGCATCGACCGCCAAGCCGGCGCCGAGGCCCGAGAAACCGGTGTTCGTCAGCGTCAAGGCCGACCAGAAGCTGTACGTCGGCGACGATCAGGTAGCGACTCCCGAACAGCTTGGCCCGATGCTCGACGCCAAGACCAAGGGCGACAAGGAAACCACCATCTTCTTCCAGGCCGACAAGGGCGTGGATTACGGTGACCTGATGGAAGTGATGAACAACATGCGCGCGGCCGGCTACCTCAAAGTCGGTCTGGTAGGTCTCGAGACGGCAGCCAAGAAATGACGAAGACGCGGCACAATCTGGCGCGTTACAGCGGCAGCCTGGCACTCGTGCTGGGTGTCCATGCCGTCGCTGTGCTGCTGACGCTCAACTGGTCGGTGCCCCAGGCCATCGAGCTGCCTCCGGCAGCCATGATGGTCGAGCTGGCACCACTGCCGGAGCCGGCGCCACCGCCCCCCCCGAAAGCAGCCCCCAAGCCACCGGCCCCGGTCGAGGAGCCTCCGCTGCCCAAAGTGGCGGAGGCACCGAAACCCAAGATCGCCATCCCCAAGCCGCCCAAGCCGAAGGCCAAGCCCCAGCCGCCCAAGCCTGAGAAAAAGCCTGAGCCGCCCAAGGAAGCGCCGCCGACCGAACAGGTTGTGGACACACCGCCGAGTAACGAACCACCGCAGAAATCGGCAGCGCCGGCACCCAGCATCGCAGCCAATAGCAAGGCCCTTCCGACCTGGCAGAGCGACCTGCTGCGCCACCTCGGGAAGTACAAGCGCTACCCGGAAGACGCCCGCCGCCGTGGCCTGCAAGGCATCAACCGGTTGCGTTTCGTGGTCGATGCCGAGGGGAAGGTCTTGTCTTACTCGATGGCTGGCGGGTCCGGCAGCGCCTCGCTGGATCGCGCCACCATGGAGATGATTCGCCGAGCGGGCAAGGTGCCCAAGCCGCCGCCCGAGCTGTTGACCAATGGCACGATCGAGGTGGTCGCGCCGTTCGTCTACTCACTGGACCGCCGCTGAGGCTTTTGCTTCTGTAACACAACGGCAAGTCTGATAACGTGCGTCTATCGATTGCAGCCGCTATGCTGGGGCCGCAACTTCATGGACGCACGTTATGACCCTCACAGAATTACGCTACATCGTCACACTCGCCCAGGAGCAGCATTTCGGCCACGCCGCCGAGCGTTGCCATGTCAGCCAGCCCACCTTGTCGGTCGGTGTGAAGAAGCTCGAGGACGAGCTTGGCGTGCTGATCTTCGAGCGCAGCAAGAGCGCCGTGCGCCTGACCCCTGTCGGTGAAAGCATCGTCGCCCAGGCCCAGAAGGTCCTGGAGCAGGCGCAGGGCATTCGCGAACTGGCCCAGGCTGGCAAGAACCAGCTCACCGCACCGCTCAAGGTCGGTGCCATCTACACCGTCGGCCCCTATCTGTTCCCGCACCTGATCCCGCAGCTGCACCGGGTGGCGCCACAGATGCCGCTGTACATCGAAGAGAACTTCACCCACGTGCTGCGCGAAAAACTGCGCAACGGCGAACTGGATGCGGTGATCATCGCCCTGCCGTTCAACGAGGCCGACGTACTCACCCTGCCGCTGTACGATGAGCCCTTCTGCGCGCTGATGCCCGCCGACCACCCATGGACCGCGAAGAAGACCATCGACACCGCCATGCTCAACGACAAGAGCCTGCTGTTGCTGGGCGAGGGTCACTGCTTCCGCGACCAGGTGCTCGAGGCCTGCCCGACGCTGAACAAGGGCGGCGAAGGCGCCAAGCACACCACGGTGGAGTCCAGCTCGCTGGAAACCATCCGCCACATGGTCGCCTCCGGCCTGGGCGTATCGATCCTGCCACTGTCGGCGGTGCACAGCCATCACTATGCTCCCGGGGTGATCGAAGTGCGTCCGCTCACCGCGCCCGCGCCCTTCCGCACCGTGGCCATCGCCTGGCGCGCCAGCTTCCCGCGGCCGAAGGCCATCGAGATCCTCGCCGACTCGATCCGCCTCTGCTCGGTGGCCAAAACGCCCGTGGAACAATCGGCCTGACCCATGAGTGAGCTGTCGAAGGTCTCGGTAACGGCCCTCAAGGGTGTTGGCGACGCCATGGCCGAGAAACTCGCCAAGGTCGGCCTGGAAAACCTGCAGGACATGTTGTTCCACCTGCCGCTACGCTACCAGGACCGCACCCGCGTGGTGCCGATCGGCGCGCTGCGTCCCGGGCAGGATGCTGTGATCGAAGGCGTGGTCAGCGGCGCCGACGTGACCATGGGCAAGCGCCGTAGCCTGGTGGTGCGCCTGGGTGATGGCACCGGCACGCTGAGCCTGCGCTTCTACCACTTCAGCAATGCGCAGAAGGAAGGCCTCAAGCGCGGCACCCACCTGCGCTGCTATGGCGAGGCACGCCCGGGTGCCTCGGGCCTGGAAATCTACCACCCTGAATACCGTGCTCTGAATGGCGACGAACCCGCGCCACCGGTCGAGCAGACCCTGACGCCGATCTACCCGACCACCGAAGGGCTCACTCAGCAGCGTCTGCGCATGTTGTGCCAGCAGAGCCTGAGCATGCTCGGCCCGCGCAGCCTGCCGGATTGGCTGCCCGACCAATTGGCCCGCGACTATCAGCTGGCGCCGCTGGACGATGCCATTCGTTACCTACACAACCCACCGGCCGACGCCGACCTCGACGAACTCGCCGAAGGCCATCATTGGGCCCAGCATCGCCTGGCCTTCGAAGAGTTGCTGACCCACCAGCTGTCGCAGCAACGTTTGCGTGAAAGCCTGCGCAGCCTGCGTGCCCCCGTGCTGCCCAAGGGCAACCGCCTGCAGGCGCAGTACCTGGCCAATCTGGGCTTCAAGCCCACCGGCGCGCAGCAGCGGGTAGCCAGCGAGATCGCCTACGACCTGAGCCAGGCCGAGCCGATGATGCGCCTGGTGCAGGGCGATGTCGGCGCCGGCAAGACCGTGGTCGCCGCCCTTGCCGCATTGCAGGCACTGGAAGCCGGCTATCAGGTGGCGCTGATGGCCCCCACCGAGATCCTCGCCGAACAGCACTACATCACCTTCAAGCGCTGGCTGGAGCCGCTGGGCCTGGAAGTCGCCTGGCTGGCCGGCAAGCTCAAGGGCAAGGCCCGCGCCAGCGCCCTGGAACAGATCGCCGGCGGCGCACCGATGGTGGTGGGTACCCACGCCTTGTTCCAGGAAGAGGTGCAGTTCAAGCACCTGGCGCTGGCGATCATCGACGAACAGCACCGATTCGGCGTCCAGCAACGCCTGGCATTGCGCAAGAAAGGCGTAGCCGGCCAGCTGTGCCCGCACCAGCTGATCATGACCGCCACACCGATTCCACGGACCCTGGCCATGAGCGCCTACGCCGACCTCGACACCTCGGTGCTCGATGAACTGCCGCCCGGGCGCACACCGGTCAACACCGTGCTGGTCGCCGACAGCCGCCGCTTCGAAGTGGTCGAGCGGGTGCGCGCCGCCTGCGCCGAAGGACGCCAAGCCTATTGGGTGTGCACCCTGATCGAGGAATCCGAAGAACTCACCTGCCAGGCCGCCGAAAGCACCTATGAGGAGCTGGGCAGCGCCTTGGGCGAACTGCGGGTGGGCCTGATACACGGGCGTATGAAGCCGGCAGAAAAGGCTGCGGTCATGGCCGAATTCAAGCAAGGTGACCTGCAACTGCTGGTCGCCACCACGGTAATCGAAGTCGGCGTGGACGTGCCCAACGCCAGCTTGATGATCATCGAGAACCCCGAGCGCCTGGGCCTGGCTCAGTTGCACCAGCTGCGCGGTCGGGTAGGACGGGGCAGCGCGGTCAGCCACTGCGTGCTGCTCTATCATCCTCCGCTGTCACAGATCGGCCGCGAGCGCCTGGGAATCATGCGGGAAACCAACGACGGTTTCGTCATTGCCGAGAAAGACCTCGAACTGCGCGGTCCGGGCGAGATGCTCGGTACCCGCCAGACCGGTCTGCTGCAATTCAAGGTCGCCGACCTGATGCGCGATGCCGACTTGCTGCCCGCCGTGCGCGATGCCGCCCAGGCGTTGCTGGCCCACTGGCCCGACCACGTCAGCCCGTTGCTCGACCGCTGGCTGCGCCACGGACAGCAATATGGCCAAGTGTGAGGATGGTCGCATATTGGATCCAGCTTGCCGGACGGGCTGGTTATACTTCGCGTTTGAAAAGATCAATGGATACAGACCATGACTGAAGTTGCCCTGGAAACCGCAACCCCACACGCCCCGTCTGTCATCCGCTTGTTGCTCGACAAGCTCAAGGTCGCCTATCGCGAGGTACCTGAGCAGCCGGGCTTGCCGGCGGCGTCGCGGGTCCAGGCCGTCCTGCTCGACGACGAGGTCGGCGCCCTGTTGGTGCTGTTCCCGCGCAGCAAGCTGCTCGACCTGCAGCGACTGGAGGAACTGACCGGGCGCAAACTCACGGCGGTGCCGCTGGCGCGTCTGAAGCAGATGCTGGACAAACACCACCTCAAAGCCCTGCCGGCCATTCCAGCACTGACCAGTTCCCCATGCCTGTACGAAGCCCGGCTGCTCGACGAAGAGACGCTATTGATCGACTCGGGCGAAACCGGCCTGTTGCTCGAGATCGAACGTGGCGCCTTCCAGCGGATGCTCAGCAAGGCCAGCGCCGGCAGCTTCGGCCAATCGATCCGCGATATCCGCCCCAACCTCGACCGCCCCAACGACGACCCACGCGAGATCACCCAGGCCGTGCAGGCATTCACCGCCCGACGCATACAGAAGCGCCTGGAAGAAACCATCGAGATCCCGCCGCTGGCCGATACTGCGCAAAAGATCATCAAGCTGCGCGTCGACCCCAATGCCAGCATCGACGACATCACCGGTGTGGTCGAGACAGACCCGGCGCTGGCTGCCCAGGTAGTCAGCTGGGCAGCCTCGCCCTACTACGCCTCGCCCGGCAAGATCCGTTCGGTGGAGGACGCCATCGTACGTGTGCTGGGTTTCGACCTGGTGATCAACCTGGCGCTCGGCCTGGCCCTGGACAAGACCCTGGCGCTGCCCAAGGATCACCCGCAACAGACGACGCCGTACTGGCAACAGTCGATCTACACCGCCGCGGTGATCGAAGGCCTGACCCGTGCCATGCCACGTGCTGAGCGCCCGGAAGCCGGCCTGACCTACCTTGCCGGGTTGCTGCACAACTTCGGCTATTTGCTGTTGGCTCACGTGTTTCCGCCGCACTTTTCGCTGATCTGCCGCCATCTGGAGGTCAATCCGCACCTGTGCCACACATTCGTCGAGCAACATCTGCTAGGCATCAGCCGCGAACAGATCGGCGCCTGGCTGATGAACCTCTGGGACATGCCCGAGGAGCTCGGCAAGGCGCTGCGCTTTCAGCATGATCCGAGCTACGACGGCGAATATGCGGCGTTCCCCAACCTGGTGTGCCTGGCCACCCGATTGCTGCGCGCCCGGGGCATCGGTTCCGGCCCGCAGGCGACGATTCCGGACGAGCTGCTCGATCGCCTGGGAATCACCCGGGACAAAGCCGAGGAAGTGGTGAGCAAGGTCCTGGAAGCCGAAGCGCTGCTGCGCGAACTGGCATCGCAGTTCAACACGCCTCAGTGAAGCCATGGGGGCCGCCACGCGGCCCCAGCGATCTCAACGGTTCTTTTTCGGTTTCAGGTACTTCATCAGGCCTTGGAACCACATCACCAGCGCCGGATTGCCCTTGATCTGGATGTGCTTGTCCTGAATGCCCTGCATGAATGCCAGCTGCTTGTTGCTGGCCTGCATCGTGGCGAAACCGTAGGCAGCGTCCTTGAAGGCAATGGCGAAAGCTGGCTGCGGGTGAGAGCCACCCTTGCTGCTGATGCGCTCGCCACTGACGATGAAATGCCGTGCGACCTTGCCGTCCAGCGTCTGCATCTGGAACACCAGATCCTTGTCCTTGAGCTGCTGCTGGAATGCAGGGTTGTTACGACTGGCCCTGGCCATCAACAGCCCCATGGCCCAGAGCAGAAAACGAAACTTCATCAACACGCCTCGGTTGAAAAATGACTGAATCGCGCAGTTTAGCCTTTTTTCGAACGAACTAGCTGCAATAAGCTGCAACAGGCGCCAGGAGGCGCCCGTCCGCTTGAGGATGGCCGGCTAGGCGATCACTTGCCTTTCTTGGTCGGCTTGACGGGGGCGTTGACGCTGTCGCGCAGGTTCTTGCCCGGTTTGAAGGCGACGGTGTTGCTGGCCTTGATCTTCACCGGCTGGCCCGTTTGCGGATTCTTGCCAGTGCGGGCACCACGATGACGTTTTTCGAAGGTGCCGAAGCCGACCAGGGTCACGGTGTCCTTGTCCAGCGCACCGGTGATGCTGTCGAGAATCGCGTTCAGGACCTGGTTGGCCTTCTCCTTGGTCAGATCGGCCTTTTCGGCGATGACGGCGGCGAGTTCTGGTTTACGCATAGTGAAGCCTCTTTGACGGAAATTCTTGTTGTTATTGCCGTGCTACCCCAGGGGCAGCGTTCAAGGCGCCGCAGGCTCTAAACTGCGGCAGACGCGAGTGAGAATGGCACGCCATCGGGGGTCGCGCCAGTATCTGGGCGGCCATTGTGCAGGCAATATCAGGACATTTCCGACAGAAAGCCCGCTGTTTAGGCCATCAGGGGCGCATTCCCTCTATCAGCCGATGGCGATCATTTCGAAGTCGATCTTGCCTACGCCGCAATCGGGGCATAGCCAGTCTTCAGGGACATCTTCCCAGCGGGTGCCAGGGGCGATGCCGTCGTCAGGCCAGCCTTCTGCTTCGTCGTAGACCAGGCCGCATACGATGCACTGCCATTTTTTCATGGGGTTATCCTCGGAACCGGCTTTGTGTCGTCGCTTATAGCCCTGCAACGAGGGCACCGCGCAATCTGTGTGGGCTTTGTAACGGCCCCACGTCCAGTATGCAAGCGAACGGGGCAATCATGCTAAGCTCGGCGCCTCTCTGGCTGTCACAAGCATACCGACGTGTCGTACGAAACCCCGCAAGCAGCCGCTGTCGCGTGGCTGGCGTATTCACAGCTGGCGGCCGAACTGGACCCGCCCACCCTGGACTGGCTGTTCGACGAGGGCTCGCTGACACGGCGCCTCACCCGCCTCTCCCATGATCACTTCAGCGTCACGCCCCTGTCCGAAGGCTGGCAGCCCTTGCGCGAGGACGAATGCCAGGCCCTGGGCATCAGTCCGGGAGCCGAAGGCTGGATGCGCGAGGTATTCTTGCGTGGCCATGGTCAGCCCTGGGTTTTCGCCCGCAGCGTGGCCAGTCGCCAGGCCTTGGAACGCGGCGGTCTCGATCTGGAAACGCTGGGCAACCGCTCGCTCGGCGAGTTGCTGTTTTGCGACCAGGCTTTCGTTCGCCATCCCATCGAAGTATGCAGTTATCCACAGGCCTGGCTCCCTGCCGAAACCGCCTATGCTGACCTTTGGGCACGGCGCTCGCGCTTCGAACGTGCAGGTCTGGAACTGCTGGTGGCCGAAGTGTTCCTGCCCACGATGTGGCAAGCGGCCAAGGAGGAGTCCCGCTGATGTACATGCAATTGCTCAAGTCGTTCAACCGCTTGCATCCACGCGCCTGGGACTTCATCCAACTCAGCCGCATGGATCGACCGATCGGCATCTACCTGCTGCTCTGGCCGACCCTGACGGCGGTCTGGATCGCCGGGCAGGGCTCGCCGACCCTGGCCAATGTGCTGATCTTCGGACTTGGCGTGGTGCTGATGCGGGCCGCCGGCTGCTGCATCAACGATTTTGCCGACCGCAAGGTCGATGGCCACGTCAAACGCACCGCCGACCGCCCCCTGGCCAGCGGCCGGGTGCGACCACGCGAGGCCTTGGCGCTGTTCGCGCTTCTGGTTGGCGTGAGCTTCCTGCTGGTGCTCTGCACCAACAGCCGTACCGTGTGGCTTTCCTTCGGCGCGGTGGCTCTGGCGGCCTGCTACCCGTTCATGAAGCGTTACACCTATTACCCACAGGTGGTATTGGGCGCGGCGTACTCGTGGGGCATCCCCATGGCCTTCACCGCCGCCGGCGGCGAGCTGCCCGCCAGCGCCTGGTTGTTGTACATCGCCAACCTGCTGTGGACAGTGGGTTATGACACCTACTACGCCATGGTCGACCGTGATGACGACCTCAAGATCGGCGTGAAGTCCACCGCGATTCTGTTCGGCGAGGCCGACCGGGTGATCATCCTGACCCTGCAGATGCTGTCGTTGGGTTGCCTGCTGCTGGCCGGGAGCCGCTTCGAGCTGGGTGGCTGGTTCCACCTCGGGGTGCTGGGGGCAGCGCTGTGCTTTGCCTGGGAGTTCTGGTCGACACGCAAGCTGGACCGCGAGTCGTGCTTCAAGGCGTTCCTGCATAACCACTGGGCAGGTCTGCTGGTGTTCATCGGGGTGGTGCTGGATTACGCCCTGCGCTGAATTTTGCTTCGTCCATGTAGGATCGGGTTTACCCGCGAAGCGGTGGTGAACATACCGACGCTTTCGCGGGTGAACCCGCTCCAGGAGTCATAGGGTGTGCTTCAGGGCTTGGCGACGTGCCAGACATCCTTCACGCCGTCACCGGTGGTATCGCCGGGTTTCTTGTCCTTGACGAAGGTATATAGCGGTTTACCGTCATACGCCCATTGCTTGGAGCCATCGTCGCGCATCACCGTCGTCCACTTGTCCTTCGGCGCTTCGTCGTCGGCCTTGACCATCAGCGGCGGCCAGTTCTTGGCACAATCGCCGTTACACATCGACTTGCCCCCTGAGTCCTTGTCGAAGGTATAAAGCGTCATGCCCATGTGATCGACCCACATGCCGTCCTTTTCCATGGCATGGTGGGCCGAAGCCACCCCCGGTAGCGCGAATGCAGCGAGAAGGGCCATCCAGCTCAGCGTGTGTCGTGTCATTGGAATCACCGTGAAGTCGGGGGTATTAGGGTTCTGCTCACCACGATGGTGGCTTTTGGAAGCCTAGTTCAGTCACGGAATGTCGCCAAATTGGCCAAGACCCTGTCACACAGCTGCAATAATTCCGTTATCTAATGCGGGCCAAGACACGATATCCCAGGAGAGGTTTTGAGCATGGTTGGCAGAAACATTCTGATCGTCGACGACGAAGCGCCTATTCGCGAGATGATCGCCGTTGCGTTGGAAATGGCCGGCTATGACTGCCTGGAGGCCGAGAATTCACAGCAGGCCCATGCGATCATCGTAGACCGCAAGCCCGACCTGATCCTGCTCGACTGGATGCTCCCGGGCACCTCGGGCATCGAATTGGCCCGTCGCCTCAAGCGCGACGAACTGACCGGCGATATCCCGATCATCATGCTCACCGCCAAGGGCGAAGAGGACAACAAGATCCAGGGCCTGGAGGTCGGTGCCGACGACTACATCACCAAGCCATTCTCGCCACGCGAGTTGGTGGCGCGCCTGAAGGCCGTGCTGCGCCGCACCGGCCCGAACGACAGCGAAGCGCCGATCGAGGTCGGCGGCCTGCTGCTCGACCCGATCAGCCACCGCGTGACCATCGACGGCAAGCCCGCCGAGATGGGCCCTACCGAATATCGCCTCTTGCAGTTCTTCATGACTCACCAGGAGCGCGCCTACACCCGCGGCCAACTGCTCGACCAGGTGTGGGGAGGTAACGTGTACGTCGAGGAGCGCACGGTCGATGTGCACATCCGTCGCCTGCGCAAGGCGTTGGGAGAGGTCTACGAAAATCTGGTACAAACCGTCCGGGGCACCGGCTACCGCTTCTCGACCAAGAGCTAGCTGCAAGCGACAAGCTTCAAGCTGCAAGTAAAAGCGGGCAGCGTGAAGGCTAGTAAAGGACTATCAGCATCACCGATCCACTTCTTCTTGCAGCTTGAAGCTTGCAACTTGCAGCTGGATCCGAAGGATCCCGTCAATTGAACCAGAACTGGCACGCGACATTGATTCGCCACCTGCTGCTGCTGATCACCGTCTGCCTGATCGGCGGCCTGGTCAGTGGCTATTACGGCTGGAGCCTGGCCATCGGCCTGGCGCTTTACCTGGGCTGGACCCTAAAGCAGTTGCTGCGCCTTCACCACTGGCTGCGCAACCATCAACCCGACGAAGCGCCTCCGGATGGTTACGGCCTGTGGGGCGAGGTGTTCGACAGCATCTACCACTTGCAACGCCGGGACCAGCGCGTGCGCGGTCGCCTGCAGGCGGTGATCGACCGCGTACAGGAGTCCACCGCGGCGCTGCGTGACGCGGTGATCATGCTCGACAGCGACGGCAACCTGGAGTGGTGGAACCGCGCGGCGGAAACCCTGCTCGGCTTCAAGACCCCACAGGACGGCGGCCAGCCGGTCACCAACCTGGTACGCCACCCACGCTTCAAGGAATACTTCGAGGCCGGGAACTATGCCGAGCCGTTGGAAATCCCCTCGCCGATCAACGACCGCCTGCGCGTACAGCTGCACATCACCCGCTACGGCAACAGCGAGCACCTGATGCTGGTGCGCGATGTCACCCGCATCCACCAGCTCGAACAGATGCGCAAGGACTTCGTCGCCAACGTGCCCCATGAGCTGCGTACGCCACTGACGGTGATCACCGGCTACCTGGAAACCCTGCTGGACAACGTCGAGGAAGTGAACCCGCGCTGGGTCCGTGCCTTGCAGCAGATGAGCCAGCAAGGCTCGCGCATGCAGACACTGCTCAACGACTTGCTGTTGCTGGCCAAGCTGGAGGCTACCGACTACCCCTCGGACAACCAGCCCGTAGCGGTCGATGCCCTGTTGCAGTCGATCAGGGGCGATGCCCAGGCGCTGTCCGGTGCACGCAACCAGCGCATCACCCTGGAAGTCGCGCCGGGCGTGCGCCTCAAAGGAAGCGAAGCAGAGCTGCGCAGCGCGTTTTCCAACCTGGTGTTCAACGCCGTCAAGTACACCCCTGACGAAGGCAGTATCCGTATCCGCTGGTGGCAGGACGCACAGGGTGCGCACCTGAGCGTGCAGGATTCGGGAATCGGCATCGATGCCAAGCACCTGCCGCGTCTCACCGAGCGCTTCTACCGGGTCGACTCCAGCCGTGCGTCGAATACTGGCGGCACCGGGCTGGGCTTGGCGATCGTCAAGCATGTGCTACTGCGCCACCGGGGAAGCCTGGAGATCAGCAGCGTGCCAGGCCAGGGCAGCACCTTCACCTGCCACTTCGCAGCGGCTCAGGTTGTGAGCGGCCAGGTCTGAACCGAGGCCTTGCGCTGAGGGATCATGCGCGCTGCTCTTTGCATTTGCGATCCCAGCCGCTACATTGAGTCCCCTGTGCCAGCAAAAGCTGGCACTTTTTTTCTCCCTTTATCGAAGACGGACGCCGTAAAAACTCCATCATGGACCCTTCCCCTGGTATTAGCCTCACCTCTCTGTTCGCCGATTTCGGCATGATCCTGTTTGCCTTGTTCCTGGTGCTGCTCAACGGCTTCTTCGTTGCCGCCGAGTTCGCCATGGTCAAGCTGCGCGCCACCCGCGTCGAGTCCATCGCCGAACTGCATGGCTGGCGTGGCAGCATCCTGCGCAAGGTGCACAACCAGCTCGACGCCTACCTCTCCGCCTGCCAGCTCGGCATCACCCTGGCTTCCCTGGGCCTGGGCTGGGTGGGCGAGCCAGCCTTCGCCCACCTGCTCGAGCCGCTGCTGGCCTACCTGGGCGTGGACACGCCCGAGCTGATCAAGGCGGTGTCGTTCTTCGTCGCCTTCTTCGTCATCTCCTACCTGCACATCGTGGTCGGCGAGCTGGCGCCCAAGTCGTGGGCGATCCGCAAACCCGAGTTGCTGTCGCTGTGGACGGCGGTGCCGCTGTACCTGTTCTACTGGCTGATGTACCCGGCCATCTACCTGCTCAACGCCAGCGCCAATGCCATCCTGCGCATCGCCGGCCAGGGTGAGCCCGGCCCGCACCATGAGCACCACTACAGCCGCGAAGAGCTCAAGCTGATCCTGCACTCCAGCCGTGGCCAAGACCCGAGCGATCAGGGTATGCGCGTGCTGGCTTCGGCGGTGGAGATGGGCGAGCTCGAGGTGGTCGACTGGGCCAACTCCCGCGAAGACATGGTCACCCTCGACGCCCATGCCCCGCTCAAGGAAATCCTTGCCCTGGTACGCCGCCACAAATTCAGCCGCTACCCGGTCTATGACGCCGAACGCGAGGAGTTCACCGGTCTGCTGCACATCAAGGACCTGCTGCTGGAGCTGGCCGAACTCGAACACCTGCCCGAAACCATCGACCTCGAAGACCTGGCCCGCCCCATGGAACGCGTGTCCCGACACATGCCACTGGCGCAGCTGCTGGAGCAGTTCCGCAAGGGTGGTGCGCACTTCGTGCTGGTCGAGGAAGCTGACGGCAAGGTCATTGGCTACCTGACCATGGAAGACGTGCTGGAAGTCCTGGTCGGCGATATCCAGGACGAACACCGCAAGACCGAACGCGGCATCCTCGCCTATCAGCCCGGCAAACTGCTGGTACGAGGCGATACGCCGCTGTTCAAGGTCGAGCGCCTGCTGGGCATCGACCTCGATCACATCGAGGCGGAGACACTGGCCGGGCTGGTCTATGAGACCCTCAAGCGAGTCCCCGAGGAAGAGGAAGTGCTGGAGGTCGAAGGCTTGCGCATCATCATCAAGAAGATGAAAGGGCCGAAGATCGTCCTGGCCAAGGTGCTCAAGCTCGATTGAGCGACATCACGGATTGCCGGCAGTGAAGTCCGGCAAGCCTCCCAGCGGCCGGTCGAACTGATAGGGGATGGACACATAGTCCTCCCCCGCGCTGCGCTGAACCACGAAATGCAGATGCGGCCCGCTGCTGTTGCCGGTATTGCCCGATCTCGCCAGCGGCTGGCCACGCGCCACGCGCTGGCCTTTGCGTACCAGTACCGAGCCTCGCTGCAGGTGCATGTAACCGCCAAAGGTGCCGTCCGGGTGGCGTATGCGCACGAAATTGCCTGCCGGGCCGCCCCGCCTGCCCCACTGCCGGTTTTCCACATCCACCACCACACCCTCGCGCGCCGCGACGATCGGCGTGCCTTCGGGCATGGCGATGTCCATCGCATAGCGGCCCTTGGGCCCGGTGTGACTGAAGCGACCGTTAGGACCCTGGGTCAGGCGAAACGGCCCACCGCGCCAGGGGAACGGGTAACGGTAGGCCTGGTTGAACGGCGCGAGTTCCGGATCCGCCAACACCGCAGCCCTGGCGCCGGGGCTGGGCCGGTAGGAATAGGACATCACGCCGAAGGTGTCGGTCGTGGTGTACACGGTCATGCCCAGGCTCGACGCCGAGGCCATGAGCAAGGCACAGAACAGCAACGGGCGTACGGGCATGATAGTGGCTTTTTGACAGTTATTATCTGTCGAAGCCTAGCAGCGGGTGTCTGGCGTAGCCCGTACCATCCATCGCGTCGCGGGTCGGCCTTCAGGCGCCGGGGGTGAAATGCTTCTGCGAAGTGCCCCGGGCGATCAGGCGCGACAAGTAGTCGAGCTTCTGCGCGTCCTGGTCGACGAACTTGAACGTCAGCTGCAACCAGTCGCTTTCCGGCTTTGGCTCGAGGGCGGCGATCGCATGCAAATAGCCGTTCAAGCGCGCCACTTCAGCATTCTCGCCTTGCTCCAGGTCCAGCACCGCGCTTTCAAGCACTTGCGGCAACGCTGCGCTACGGCGCACTACCAGCAAGGCTTCCTTGAGGCTCAGGGCCTTGATCACGCACGGCTGCGTGCCACTGGCCAGACGCAATTGACCCTGGCCACGGCCGGCCTGGGCCTGGGCCGCAGCGGTCTTGGGTGTCGGTGCGTTGATCAACGGCTTGGCGGCGGCGACGGGTGCGGCGACCTTGGCCGCTTCCGGTTTGCCGCCCGTCAGGGCGCTCAGCGAATCATTGGCGAAAGCCGAGTTGACCCGTGCCGGGGCACCGGCAATCAGGCCCTCCAGCTTGCCGATCTTGGTCAGGGCCTTCTTCACCTTGGTCAGCAGCTGCTCGTTGGTGAAGGGCTTGCCGACGAAGTCGGAGACGCCGGCCTGAATGGCCTGAATCACGTTTTCCTTGTCGCCGCGGCTGGTCACCATGATGAACTGCATGGTCTTCATTTCTTCCTGCTGGCGGCACCAGCTGAGCAGCTCGAGGCCGGACATCTCCGGCATCTCCCAGTCGCACAGGACCAGGTCGAAGCGCTCCTTGTTCAGCAGCGTCATGGCCTTGCGGCCATTGACCGCATCTTCGATCACGATGCCTGGGAAGGCATTGCGCAGGCACTTGCGGACCAAGTCGCGGATGAACGGGGCATCATCCACAACCAGTACATTCACTTTACTCATCGATACTCCTCTTGATCCCGACTAGCATACCGCCGACTGATGGCCATTTGCCAAACCCCTGGTCAGGCCGGGACCTCTTTGATCGTTCGCGGGTGCCTGCTCAGTGCTCGACCGCAAACGAAAACGCCCGGCCAAAGCCGGGCGTTGATGCTCGGGAGCAACCTTATTTATCGTCAGCTTGGCCCGGAACATTAGCGCTTTCGCCTGCCTGGCCAGTAGTGCCTTCGACCTCGGCCTTCATGCGCTTGAGGCCCATGTGGCGAACGTCGGTGCCCCGCACCAGATAGATCACCAGCTCCGAGATGTTGCGCGCGTGGTCGCCGATGCGCTCCAGCGAACGCAGCACCCAGATCACGCTGAGCACCCGCGATATCGAGCGTGGGTCCTCCATCATGTAGGTCACCAGCTCGCGCAGGGCGGTCTTGTATTCGCGGTCGATGGTCTTGTCGTACTGGGCCACCGAAAGCGCCAGGTCGGCGTCGAAGCGGGCGAAGGCATCCAGTGCGTCACGCACCATGTTGCGTACCTGATCACCGATGTGGCGCACCTCGACGTAACCGCGTGGCGACTCGCCTTCCTCGCACAGTTGGATGGCGCGGCGAGCGATCTTGGTCGACTCGTCGCCGATGCGCTCGAGGTCGATGACCGACTTGGAAATGCTGATGATCAGGCGCAGGTCGGAAGCGGCCGGCTGGCGACGCGCCAGAATGCGCAGGCATTCCTCGTCGATGTTGCGTTCCATCTGGTTGATCTGCTCGTCGACCTCGCGCACCTGCTGAGCCAGACCCGAGTCGGCTTCGATCAGTGCGGTGACCGCATCGTTGACCTGCTTCTCGACCAGGCCGCCCATGGCCAGGAGGTGACTGCGCACTTCCTCGAGCTCGGCGTTGAACTGCTGGGAAATGTGGTGCGTAAGGCTTTCTTTGTTGATCATGCTGTCGCTCCGCGAAGTTGCTAGCTTCAAGCTGCAAGCTTCAAGTGGTTCGTGTCGTTCCCTGGCTCCGCGCTAACCGCTTTATCTTGCAGCTTGCAGCTGCGCCAAAGGCGCTCTTAGCCGTAACGACCGGTGATGTAGTCTTCGGTCTGCTTCTTCGCCGGGTTGGTGAACAGAGTGTCGGTGTCACCGAATTCGACCAGTTTGCCCATGTACATGAACGCGGTGTAGTCCGATACGCGGGCCGCCTGTTGCATGTTGTGGGTGACGATGACGATGGTGAACTTGGATTTCAGTTCGTAGATCAGCTCCTCGACCTTCAGCGTCGAAATCGGGTCCAGGGCCGAGCAGGGTTCATCGAGCAACAACACTTCGGGCTCGACGGCAATGGTACGGGCGATCACCAGGCGCTGCTGCTGGCCGCCGGACAGACCCAGGGCCGACTCGTGCAGGCGATCCTTGACCTCATCCCACAGGGCCGCGCCCTTGAGCGCCCACTCCACCGCCTCATCCAGCACTCGCTTCTTGTTGATGCCCTGGATGCGCAAGCCGTACACCACGTTCTCGTAGATGGTCTTGGGGAACGGGTTGGGCTTCTGGAACACCATGCCGACCCGACGGCGCAGCTCGGCCACGTCCTCGCCCTTGCGGTAGATGTTGTTGCCATACAGGTTGATGGCGCCTTCCACGCGGCAACCATCGACCAGGTCGTTCATGCGGTTGAAGGTACGCAGCAGGGTCGACTTGCCACATCCCGACGGGCCGATGAACGCGGTCACACGTTGCTTGGGGATGTTCATCTGCACGTCGAACAACGCTTGCTTGTCGCCGTAGTACAAGGACAGGCCAGGTACTTCGATGGCCACGGCTTCCTCGGCCAGACGCAGGCCCTGCTTGTCGCGACCCAGGGCAGACATGTCGATGCCGCGGGTGTGGGAATCTTGCTGCATGGTCTTACTCCGTTTGTAGCTGCGAGCTTGAAGCTGCAAGCTGCAAGTTAGGGCAAAGCGGCAATCTGCTTGAAGCTTGCCGCTTGTGGCTTGAAGCTTCAATCAGCTGTCGAGGGCCTTGTACTTCTCGCGCAGGTGGTTACGGATCCACACCGCCGAGAGGTTGAGGGTAGCGATCACCAGCACCAGCAACAGCGCGGTGGCGTAGACCAATGGACGCGCGGCCTCGACGTTGGGGCTCTGGAAGCCGACATCGTAGATGTGGAAGCCCAGGTGCATGATCTTCTGGTCCAGGTGCAGGTACGGGTAGTTGCCATCGAGCGGCAACGACGGCGCCAGCTTCACCACGCCCACCAGCATCAGCGGCGCCACTTCACCCGCGGCGCGGGCCACGGCGAGGATCATGCCGGTCATCATCGCCGGACTGGCCATCGGCAGGACGACTTTCCACAAGGTCTCGGCCTTGGTTGCGCCCAGTGCCAGGGAGCCTTCCCGGAGCGTGCGCGGGATACGCGCCAGGCCTTCCTCGGTGGCCACGATCACCACCGGCACGGCCAGCAGCGCCAGGGTCAGCGATGCCCACAGCAGGCCCGGGGTGCCCAGGGTCGGCGCCGGGAGCGCCTCAGGGAAGAACAGCCGGTCGATCGAGCCGCCCAGTACGTAGACGAAAAAGCCCAGGCCGAACACGCCATAGACGATCGCCGGAACGCCCGCCAGGTTGTTCACCGCAATACGGATCAGGCGGGTCACCGTACCTTGCCTTGCGTACTCGCGCAGGTAGACCGCCGCCAGCACACCGAACGGCGTGACGATCACGGCCATGATCAGGGTCATCATCACGGTGCCGAAAATGGCCGGGAAGATCCCACCCTCGGTGTTGGCTTCACGGGGGTCGTCGCTGAGGAATTCCCAGACCTTGGCGAAGTAGGTACCCAACTTGGCGAACACCGTCATGCCGTTGGGCTGAATGGCGTGCACCACTTTGCTCAGATTGATCTCCACTTCGCGGCCATTGGCGTCACGGGCTACCAGGCTGTCGCGGGCGAAATCCTTATGCAGGCCGAGAAGGCGGTCTTCCACAGCCTGGTAGCGGCTGTTCAGCTCAGCGCGATCGGCGTCCATGTCGGCCTGGGCGGCAGCGTCCAGCTTGCCGTCCAGCTCCAGCTTGCGGGCATGCAGGCGCAAGCGCTCGAGGCCATGGTTGATGGCGCCGATGTCCTTTTTCTCCAGCCGCTGCAGTTGATCGTTGAGCTGGCTGGCACGCTTGAGACGGGCTTGCAGTTCAGTCCAGGCCGCGGCGCCTTCGGCGACCACCTTGCCGTTTTCCTTGACGCTGACCAGGTAGCCATAGAAATTGCCCCACTCGCGGCGCTCCAGGGCCATCAGCTCGACCGGGTGCTGCTCATCGACCAGCCAGTCGCCGACCACCCAGGTAAAGTCGCTGCCGTTGAGGTCGCGGTTGCCGACCTTGATCAGCTCGCGGGTCATGAACTCCGGGCCTTCGTCAGGCACAGGCAGCCCCGCGCCCTTGAGGCGGGCACGCGGGACTTCTTCCTTCTGCACCACTTCACCGATGATCACGTGGTCGCTCTGGCCCGGCACCTTGTAGGTGGCCTGGACCAGATCTGCAGGCCAGAAGTGCGCCAGGCCACGTACGGCGATCACGGCAAGCAGGCCCACGGTCATGATGACCGCCATGGCCACCGCGCCACCGCTGACCCAGACGCCTGGGGCGCCGCTCTTGAACCAGCCTCTGAGGGAAACCTTTTTCACGGATCGCTACCTTTCTATCAAAGCGACGAGTATTTCTTGCGCAGACGCTGGCGAATCAGCTCGGCCAAGGTGTTCATGACGAAGGTGAACATCAGCAGCACGAGGGCGGCGAGGAACAGCACGCGGTAGTGGCTGCCGCCGACTTCAGACTCGGGCATTTCCACCGCCACGTTGGCGGCCAGGGTGCGCATGCCCTCGAACAGGTTCATTTCCATCACCGGGGTGTTGCCGGTGGCCATCAGCACGATCATGGTCTCGCCCACGGCGCGACCCATACCGATCATCAATGCCGAGAAGATACCTGGGCTGGCAGTGAGGATGACCACGCGGGTCAGCGTCTGCCAGGGTGTGGCACCCAGGGCCAGGGATCCCAAGGTCAGACTGCGTGGCACGCTGAACACGGCGTCTTCGGCGATGGAGTAGATGTTCGGGATGACCGCGAAGCCCATGGCGATACCGACCACCAGGGCGTTGCGCTGGTCGTAGGTGATGCCCAGGTCGTTGGTGATCCACAGGCGCATGTCGCCGCCGAAGAACCAGTTTTCCATGTGCGGGCTGAGGGTCAGCGCCAACCAACCCGTGAACAGGATCACCGGAATGAGGATCGCGGCCTCCCAGCCGTCCGGTACGCGCAGGCGGATCGACTCCGGCAGACGGCTCCAGACAAAGCCGGCCAGGAGGATGCCCAGCGGCAGCAGCACGAACAGGCTGAATACACCCGGCAGATGGCCTTCGAGGTACGGCGCCAGGAACAGGCCGGCGAAGAAGCCGAGGATCACCGTCGGCATCGCCTCCATCAGTTCGATCACCGGCTTGACCTTGCGGCGCATGCCCGGAGCCATGAAATAAGCGGTGTAGATAGCTGCAGCGATGGCCAGCGGGGCCGCCAGGATCATCGCGTAGAACGCTGCCTTGAGGGTACCGAAGGTCAGCGGCGACAGGCTCAGCTTGGGTTCGAAGTCGGTGTTCGAAGCGGTCGACTGCCAGACGTACTTGGGCTCGTCATAGTTCTCGTACCAGACCTTGCCCCACAGCGCGCTGAAGGAGATCTCCGGGTGCGGATTGCGCAGGCTCAGCGGCAGCAGCTTGCCGCCCTGCTCGATGACGATGCGGTTGGCGCGTGGCGACAACGCCAGCACGCCGGCGCCTTCGGCGACCGGCTCGACCAGTAGGGTACGATGCGCGGTGCTGTGGAACACGCCCAGCTCGCCAGCGCTGTCGAGTGCGACGAAGCCCTTGCGACGCTCTTCAGCGTCGATCTGCACGATCGGCGCCTTGCCCAACTGGAAGGTGCGGATCTGCTTGAAGCGCGATTCGCCATCCGGGTCGCGGGCCATGAACCACTGGGCCAATCCACCCTTGGAGTCACCCATGATCAACGAGATTCCGCCTACCAGCTGGCCAGTGGCAGTGATCTCGGTATCGGCGCTGTCGGCAAGCTTGTAACGGCCATTGAGGCTCTTGTCGCGCAAGCTGAACACGTCGGCAGTGGCGCGCCCGTTGATCACATACAACCAATGCTGGCGTGGATCGATGAAGATGTTCTTCACCGTCTCGGTCATCTGCGGCAGTTCGATGCGGTTCTGCTCGGTGCTGACCTCGCCGGTCAGCATGTTCTCGCTGCTCGTCAGTTCCAGGACCTGCAACTGGGCACCGGTGGAACCAGCGAGCACCAGCGTCTCGCCATTGAGGTTGACGCTGACATGGTCGAGCGCCCGGCCCTGTGCGTCGAGGGCGAATGGTTGCTGGCCATACGGGTAGTCGATGTCCGGCGTGATGGTCTTCTTGTTGTCCGGGTAGGTGATCTTGTAGCTGTGGTGGAATACCAGCGCCTGGCCATTGCTCAGGCCCAGGACCACCAGCGAACTGCCCGGCTGGTCGGTGCCGATCGAATTGACCTGCGCCCCTGCTGGCAGCGGCAGATCGACGCGCTTGAGTTCGGCACCGCTCTTGGTATCGAAGAACAACGCCTGGCCCTTGTCCGAGATCCGCATGCCGACCAGATTCTGCTCTTCGAGCGAGATCAGCAGCGGCTTGCCTGCCTCCTGCTTAAGCCAGGTCGGCTCGAGGGCCGCCTTGCGGGTCAGCTCAGCGCCCTGGAACAGCGGCAATACCACATAGGCCAGGTAGAAGAAGATCAGGGTGATCGCAGCCAGCACGGCCAGCCCGCCCACCAGGACATACCAGCGGGTCAGGCGATCCTTGAGGGCACGCATGCGGCGCTTGCGTTGCAGCTCTGGGGTGTTGAAATCGATCCGCTCGGGCGGTGAACTTTGGGTCATTGTTGAATTGGCCAGATCATTCATGCGCACACCCTAGCGGTCCCGTATGACAGAAACATGACAATGCAGTGACGCGACAAAGCCCGACGCGCAGGAAGCCTGGCCTCGGGCCGGAAAATACCGGGAGAAGGCTGGCAGTGCCGGCCTTCTCCTTCAATTACTTACTTCTTTGCAACGTTACCAGCGTGGGACAGGCCCAGGTCAGCCAGGGTCTTGTCGACCACCTTGGCCGGCAGCGGGATGTAGCCATCCTTCACCACCACCTGCTGACCAGCCTGGGACAGCACCAGCTTGACGAACTCGGCTTCCAGCGGGGCCAGAGGCTTGTTCGGCGCCTTGTTGACATAGACGTACAGGAAGCGCGACAGCGGGTAGGTCCCGTTCAGGGCGTTGGTTTCGTTGTCTTCGACGAACTCGCCGCCCTCTTTCTTGGCCAGGGCCACGGTCTTGACGCTGGCGGTCTTGTAGCCGATGCCTGAGTAGCCGATGCCGTTCAGCGAGGAGCTGATCGACTGCACCACCGATGCCGAGCCAGGCTGCTCGTTGACGTTGGCCTTGAAGTCGCCTTTGCACAAGGCTTCTTCCTTGAAGTAGCCGTAGGTGCCCGATACCGAGTTACGACCGAACAACTGCACCGGCTTGTTGGCCAGGTCACCGGTCACGCCCAGGTCGCCCCAGGTCTTGACTTCGGCCTTGGCGCCGCACAGACGGGTCGAGGAGAAGATGGCATCGACCTGGGCCATGGTCAGCCCCTTGATCGGGTTGTCCTTGTGCACGAACACGGCCAGGGCGTCGACAGCGACCGGAATGGCGGTCGGCTTGTAGCCGTACTTCTGCTCGAAGGCCTGCAGCTCGACGTCCTTCATCTTGCGGCTCATCGGGCCGAGGTTAGCGGTGCCTTCGGTCAGCGCGGGTGGCGCGGTGGAAGAGCCGGCCGCCTGGATCTGGATGTTTACGTTCGGATATTCCTTCTTGTAGGCCTCGGCCCACAAGGTCATCAGGTTCGCGAGCGTGTCGGAACCGACGCTGGAGAGGTTGCCCGATACACCGGTGGTCTTGGTGTAGGTCGGGATCGCAGGGTCGACGGCGGCTACCGCGTTGGCGGTCGCAACGCCCACGGCGGCAAAGGTGAGGGCCGCCATCAAACGCTTCAGTTTCATGCCTTGCTCCTAGCAGGAATATTGGGGTTGGATGGAACGGGGCCCAGTATCTGCAGGCCGCATGAATACGATATGTCGGCAATGTGACAATTGGATGAAAGGCCATCATCGGGAGACGAAGATGGCCTTGCAGGGCGGCGATCGCGTTCAGCGCGGCGTCCTCTGCGCTGAAACCGACCGATCAGCGCTTGTTGGCCAGCAGGTACAGCCCCACGAACAGACCAAGCACGCACAACCCAGCGACGTAGTACGCAGGCGCCATCGGGCTGAACTTGAGCAGCGCGGTCACCACCATCGGCGTCAGACCGCCGAAGATCGCGTAGGCCACGTTGTAGGAGAACGACAGTCCGCTGAAGCGCACCACCGGCGGGAACGCCTTGACCATCACATAGGGCACCGCGCCGATCACACCCACGCACAGGCCGGTCACCGCGTACAGCGGGAACAACAGTTGGGGGTGGCTCGCCAGGCTGTGGTAGAACGCCCAGGATGTGGCCAGCAACGCCAGGCTACCGATGATGAACACCCGGCCGGCGCCGAACCGGTCGGCCAGACGGCCCGAGACGATGCAACCCACGCTGAGCAGTACGATCGCCAGGCTGTTGGCCTTGAGCGAGTCGGTCGGGCTGATGTGATAAACGCTCTGCAGCAGCGCCGGGGTCATGAGGATGACCACCACGATACCCGCCGACAGCATCCAGGTCAGCAGCATCGACAGGATGATCGCACCGCGGTGGTCACGCAGCACCGCACGCAGCGGCAGCTCTTCGGCCAGGGCCTTGCGCTGCTGCATCTCGGCGAACACCGGGGTCTCGTGCAGCCAGCGCCGCAGGTACACCGAGAACAGACCGAACACCCCGCCCAGCAGGAACGGGATTCGCCAGGCGTAGTCAGCGACCTCGTCGGCGCTATAGACGCTGTTGATCAGCGTGGCCACCAACGAACCGAGCAGGATGCCGGCGGTCAGCCCCGAGGTCAGCGTGCCACAGGCATAGCCAGTGTTGCGCGCCGGTACGTGCTCGGAAACGAACACCCAGGCCCCCGGCACCTCGCCACCGATCGCCGCCCCCTGGATGACGCGCATCAGCAACAGCAACAGCGGCGCCCACAAGCCAATCTGCGCGTAGGTCGGCAGCAGGCCCATGATCAGCGTCGGCAGCGCCATCATGAAGATGCTCAGGGTGAACATCTTCTTGCGCCCGAGCAGGTCGCCGAAATGCGCCATGATGATGCCGCCCAGCGGCCGCGCCAGGTAGCCGGCGGCGAAGATGCCGAAGGTCTGCATCAGGCGCAGCCATTCGGGCATGTCGGCGGGGAAGAACAATTTGCCGACCACCGTGGCGAAGAACACGAAGATGATGAAGTCGTAGAATTCCAGTGCACCGCCCAAGGCAGACAAAGAAAGGGTCTTGTAGTCACTGCGGGTCAGTGGCCGCGACGGCTGGTCGATACTGCTGGGCACGGAAGACATGCTGTTGTTCTCTTTGTAGGTCATGCAGGCCGCTTGGCGTGCGGCTTCTGAATTGCGGAGAGCGGCGAAGATAGCAAATAGCCGATATCTGACGATAGCGGTACAAAATCCCTACAGATATTCATTAATGTACGGTCGTCGCTGGCGGTTGGCCTCTATATACTGCCCAATCGTAGGAAAAGGTTGCTCTAGATATGGGATGTTGTGCGAAAACGCCGGTCTCTATCGTCAGGCGGTTTCGCAGAGTTTCCCCACGTCACGGGTCAGAGGCCCCATCGCATGATTGAGCTCGAACAAGAAGATCCTATCCCGCAGGGTGACCTGGCCTTGCAGATCACCGCGCTGCCCCGTGAAACCAACGGGTTCGGCGATATCTTTGGCGGCTGGCTGGTGGCCCAGATGGACCTCGCCGGCACCGCCATGGCCAGCCGTGTCGCCGGTGGCCGGGTGGCCACGGTCGCCATCGACCGCATGACCTTCCTGGTGCCGGTCGCCGTGGGCGCGCAGTTGTCGTTCTATACCCAGACCCTGGATGTCGGCCGTAGCTCGATCAAGATGATGGTCGAGGTATGGAGCGACGATCCGCTATCCAGCGAATGGCGCAAGGTCACCGAGGCGGTCTTCGTGTTCGTCGCCATCGATGGCAGTGGCCGTACCCGTTCGGTGCCTCGCCGCTGAGCCTGCCCGGCGGTAAACTCATTGACGGTGAGCGGGTCCAAGGCCCACAGCAATCAATGAGACCACTGCAATGGCTACCTTTCAGGTCATAACCGAGCAACACGGCGAACTCAACTGCTGGCGTATCAGCAGCGAATGCGTCGACCTCCTGATCGCCCAACAGGGTGCCCAGATCCTCAGCTACCAGCGCATCGGCGAACCGCCGTTGCTGTGGCTGAGCGATCAGGCCATCTTCCGCCAGGGCAAGTCGGTGCGTGCGGGTGTGCCGGTGTGCTGGCCGTGGTTCGGCAATCTGCAGCGCAATCCGGCAAGCGTCCAAGCCATGTACCAGGGCGAACAGGCGCCAGCCCATGGTCTGGCGCGCACCCGCGACTGGCAGTTGCTGAGCATCGAGGAAGCGGGTGCCACGCTGCGCATCGAGTTCGAGCTGCCCGACGCTCAAGGCGCACTGCCGGGATGGCCTAACAGTGTCGAATTGAAGCTGCTGATGGTAGTAGGCGACGACCTCGAACTGACCCTGACCAGCCGCAACCTGGGTGATGCCCCGGTCACCATCAGCCAGGCGCTGCACAGCTATTTTGCGGTGAGCGATGTTCGCCAGGCACATGTCGAAGGTGTCGAGGGGCTTGGCTATATCGAGACCCTGGCCGAATGGGAGTTGCGCCGACAGCAGGGCCCGCTGGAGTTCGCTGGAGAGACCGACCGCATCTATCTGGCCACGCCTGCGACGTTGAGCATCGTCGACCCGCAATGGGGCCGGCGTATCAACCTGACTGCTTCGGGTTCGCGCTCGGCGGTGATCTGGAACCCGTGGACCGAGCGGGCCCGGGAGCTGGCGGACATGGCCGACGATGGCTGGCAGCGGATGCTGTGCATCGAGACGGCCAATGTCTGGGACGATGTGGTGACGATCGCGCCGGGAGCGAGCAGTGCCCTGGCGGTCAGGGTTGCGAGCGAAAGGATCTGAATCTTGTGCTGGTTTACCCGCGAAGAGGCCAGTGATGACAACAGAATCTTCAGAGATCAGCCTCTTCCACCACCCTCACCTGCCCGGCATCCAGCGCATAGGCTGCGTCGGCCAGGTCATTGCTGACCTTCTCCACCTTCAAGGTGCCACTGACCCACAGCGGTGTGTAGATGTCGTCGATCTTCAGGCCCTTCGGATAGCGCACCAGCACCAACTGGTTCGGTGGTGGCGGCGGCACGTGGATGCAGGCGCCCGGATATGGCACCAGGAAGAACAGGGTGCTATTGCCCTTGGCGTCGCTTTCCAGCGGTACCGGATAACCGCCGAGGCGAATGTCCTTGCCGTTCATGGCCGCAACGGTCTTGGTCGAATACATCACCGCCGGCAGACCCTTGCTCTGTTTCAAGCCACCCTTGGCCGTGAAGGTGCCCTGTGCCTCGGGGGAGTTGTGGTCGATTTCGGGCATTTGCTCCAAGGCTTTCTGGTCCGACTTGGGCATCAATTCCAACCAGTCGGTTTCGGGCAGCTCGGCATGGGCCAGGGCACTGGCAAGGAGCAGGGGAAAAATGAAAAACGCACGCATGGCAATGCTCGGCAACTCGGAATGAATTGCCGGGCATTCTAACCAGTAATCAGCGTTTCTTGATGAATCCGTAGATCACCAGCAGGATCACCGCACCCACCAGAGCCCCCAGGAACCCAGCAGCCTGACCAGCCTGGTAGATACCCAGAGCCTGGCCGCCGTAGGTGGCGAGCAGGGAGCCGGCGATGCCCAGCAGAATGGTCATGATCCAGCCCATGCTGTCGTCGCCCGGTTTGATGAAGCGGGCCAGCAGGCCGACGATGAGGCCGATGAAGATGGTTCCGATGATACCCATGTGCAGTCCCTCTGCAGTGGAAGATGGAACAAGCCAAAGCCTAGTCAGCGCTTTGGCTTGTTGCCATTTCAGAGGGCAAACGGCGGGTAGAAGTTCGATCAGTTGGCGATCAGGGCTTCAACTTCGGCGATCTTGCTGCGGAGCGTAGGCATATCCTTGCACCGCAGGGTGGCATGGCCGACCTTGCGGCCAGTCTTGAACGCCTTGCCGTAGTGGTGCAGGTGGCAATCGTCGATGGCCACGACCTTGTCCACGGCCGGGACTTCGCCGATGAAGTTGAGCATGGCACTCTCGCCGACCTTGGCGGTCGAGCCCAGCGGCAGACCTGCCACCGCACGCAGGTGGTTCTCGAACTGGCTGCACTCGGCGCCCTCGATGGTCCAGTGCCCGGAGTTATGCACGCGCGGTGCGA
This sequence comes from Pseudomonas sp. HD6422, assembly GCF_025377065.1. Taxonomy (NCBI): domain Bacteria; kingdom Pseudomonadati; phylum Pseudomonadota; class Gammaproteobacteria; order Pseudomonadales; family Pseudomonadaceae; genus Pseudomonas; species Pseudomonas sp. HD6422. The sequence goes on from NZ_JAHWIW010000027.1 coordinate 48,390, forward strand.
TCTCGTTGGCCTTCAGGCCGCCATCGACTTCGAAGAACTCGAACGCCATCACGCCAACATAGTCCAGCTGCTTGAGCACACGGCCGACGTAGTCTTCGGCCAGGGCCTGCAGCGGGTGCGCGTCGCTGGCTACCGACAGGCGCAGGATGCCGCTTTCGTGGGTGTTGTGCACCAGTGGGTAGAAGCGTGTCTCGCCATCACGAGCGCGCACCGCCACCAGCGATACTTCACCGGTGAACGGTACGAAACCTTCCAGCAGGCAGGGCACGCTGCCCAGCTCGGCGAAGGTGTCGACCACGTCCTCGGGGGTGCGCAGGACCTTCTGGCCCTTGCCGTCGTAGCCCAGGGTACGGGTCTTGAGCACCGCCGGCAGACCGATGCTGGCCACTGCCGCTTCCAGGTCCGCCTGGGACAGGATGTCGGCGAAGGCCGGGGTCGGAATCCCCAGGTCGCGGAACATGCTCTTTTCGAAGAGGCGATCGCGGGCGATGCGCAGGGCCTCCGCGCTGGGATACACCGGCACGAACTGCGAGAGGAAGGCAACGGTCTCGGCCGGGACGCTTTCGAACTCGAAGGTCACCAGGTCGACTTCGTCGGCCAACTGGCGCAGGTGGTCCTGGTCGCCGTAGTCGGCCCGCAGGTGCTCGCCCAGAGGCGCGGCGCAGGCGTCCGGCGCCGGATCGAGGAAGGCGAAGTTCATGCCCAGCGGGGTGCCCGCCAGAGCCAGCATGCGGCCCAGTTGGCCGCCACCGATTACACCGATCTTCATGGTCGTCAGCCTCAGGCCTGGCGTGGATCAGGATTGTCCAGCACGGTGTCGGTCTGCTCCGTGCGGAACTGCTTGAGCGCGGCGTGGAACTGCGGGTGCTTGGCGCCCAGGATGCTGGCCGACAGCAGTGCGGCGTTGACCGCGCCGGCACGGCCGATGGCCAAGGTCGCAACCGGCACGCCGGCGGGCATCTGCACGATCGACAGCAGCGAATCGACGCCCGACAGCATCGACGACTGCACCGGCACGCCCAGCACCGGCAGATGGGTCTTGGCGGCGCACATGCCCGGCAGGTGGGCTGCGCCACCGGCACCGGCGATGATCACCTCGATGCCACGACCCTCGGCCTCCTCGGCATACTGGAACAGCAGATCCGGGGTACGGTGGGCGGAAACCACCTTCACCTCGTAGGGAATGCCGAGTTTTTCCAGCATATCGGCGGTGTGGCTAAGGGTGGACCAATCGGACTTGGAGCCCATGATCACGCCAACCAGTGCACTCATCGTCGAGCCTCTTCGCTTGTGCGCCCGCGGGCGCGTCAAAAAACAACAAGCCACGCGGGACGACCGGCGTGGCTTGTTTGCTGATCAGGACCGGACGCATCCGGTCGAAAGGCCGCGCAGTATACCGTAAGGCGGTGCGTTTAAGGCACCCCGGCGACCAACTGTCGCCCCTTATTTTTCGGGGCTTTGACTGACTTTTGGGTCAACCGTCGTCGCGCCCTCGAGCTTGCGCCACAACAGCCGTACGTTGGCCTTGCGTACCAGGGCGCAGCGGTACAGGCGGATTTCCAGCGGCACGTGCCATTGGCTGCCGCCACAGATCACCAACTCGCCGCGCTCCAGCTCGCCGCGCATGGACAAGCGCGGCACCCAAGCGATGCCCATGCCCTCCAGTGCCATGCTCTTGAGACTGTCGGCCATGGCGGTTTCGTACACCGTGGTGTAGCGCAGGTTGCGCTGACGCAGCAGCAGGCTCACCGATCGACCGAGGAAGGCCCCGGCACTGTAGGCCAGCAACGGCACGCTGGCCTCGCTCTCAAGGTCGAACATCGGCTTGCCATCGCTGTCCACGGCGCATACCGGGAGCATCTCGGTGGTGCCCATGTGCAACGACGGAAAGATCTCGGCGTCCATCTGCAGAGCCGCGTCGGGATCGTAGAACGCCAGCATCAAGTCACAGCCCCCCTCGCGCAATGCGTGCACGGCATCCCCTACGTTAGTCGCAACCAGGCGGGTGGCGATGTTCAAGCCATCGTTGCGCAACTGGGCCACCCAACGCGGGAAAAACCCCGAAGCCAGGGAGTGCGCGGCGGCCACCTGGATCACCTCGCCCTGCCCGCCCTCAAGGTGATGCAAATGGCGGAGAACTTCGCTCAACTGGTCGACAACTGTACGCGCCGTCACGAGAAACAGTTGACCTGCCTCAGTCAGTTCGATCGGCGTGCGCGAGCGGTTCACCAACTGCAGGCCGAGAGCCGCCTCAAGGCTGCGAATACGCCGGCTGAAGGCGGGTTGGGTGACGAAACGGCGCTCAGCGGCCTGGGAAAAACTGCGCGTGGCGGCGAGGGCGCTGAAATCTTCGAGCCACTTGCTTTCGAGGTTCATGAAGCGGGTCTCCCGGCATGCACCAAAATGGGACACGCTCGATTATCAATTGACGTCACATCGATCATTATGCCGGTTACGCATAGGTTAGCGTGCAACAGCATTGGCCGCAAAATCCTGAAAAGGCCTAGGATTGGCGCCATTCCGGCATGTGCCGGGTCAAAATCGAGATGATATCCATCATGTCCTCCGCTGCATCGTTCCGCGTCGAAAAAGATCTCCTTGGTACCCTTGAAGTTCCTGCCGATGCCTACTACGGCATCCAGACCCTGCGCGCTGCCAACAACTTCCATCTCTCCGGTGTCCCGCTGTCGCACTACCCCAAGCTGGTCGTGGCCCTGGCCATGGTCAAGCAGGCCGCTGCCGACGCCAACCGTGAGCTGGGTCACCTGAGCGATGCCAAGCACGCCGCCATCAGCGAAGCTTGCGCTCGTCTGATCAAGGGTGACTTCCACGATCAGTTCGTGGTGGACATGATCCAGGGCGGTGCTGGTACTTCTACCAACATGAACGCCAACGAAGTCATTGCCAACGTCGCGCTGGAGGTCATGGGCCACCAGAAGGGTGAGTACCAGTACCTGCACCCGAACAACGACGTGAACATGGCGCAGTCGACCAACGATGCTTATCCGACCGCTATTCGCCTGGGCCTGCTGCTCGGCCATGACGCCCTGCTGGCCAGCCTCGACAGCCTGATCCAAGCCTTCGCCGCCAAGGGCAAGGAATTCGACCACGTCCTGAAGATGGGCCGTACCCAGCTGCAAGACGCCGTGCCGATGACCCTGGGGCAAGAATTCCGCGCCTTCGCCACCACCATGACCGAAGACCTGCAGCGCCTGCGCTCGCTGGCTCCGGAACTGCTGACCGAAATCAACCTGGGCGGCACCGCCATCGGCACCGGGATCAACGCCGACCCGGGCTATCAGGCCCTGGCCGTACAACGCCTGGCCACCATCAGCGGCCAGCCGCTGGTACCGGCCGCCGACCTGATCGAAGCCACGTCCGACATGGGTGCCTTCGTGCTGTTCTCCGGCATGCTCAAGCGCACCGCGGTCAAGCTGTCGAAGATCTGCAACGACCTGCGCCTGCTGTCCAGCGGCCCACGCACCGGCATCAACGAGATCAACCTGCCAGCACGCCAGCCGGGCAGCTCGATCATGCCAGGCAAGGTCAACCCGGTGATTCCGGAGGCCGTCAACCAGGTGGCTTTCGCCATCATGGGCAACGACCTGGCCCTGACCGTCGCTGCCGAAGGCGGCCAGCTGCAGCTGAACGTGATGGAGCCGCTGATCGCCTACAAGATCTTCGACTCGATCCGCCTGCTCCAGCGCGCCATGGACATGCTGCGCGAGCACTGCATCGTCGGCATCACCGCCAACGAACAGCGCTGCCGTGAACTGGTCGAACACTCGATCGGCCTGGTCACTGCCCTGAACCCGTACATCGGCTACGAAAACGCCACCCGTATCGCCCGCGTCGCTCTGGAAACAGGCCGTGGCGTGCTGGAACTGGTGCGCGAAGAAGGCCTGCTGGACGAAGCGATGCTCAACGACATCCTGCGTCCGGAAAACATGATCGCTCCACGTCTGGTTCCGCTGAAGGCGTAACCCAGACCGCTGCAACCGTCTCACCAGGTCGAGGGACTAGACACCTCTCAACCTTTCCAAGGCCCGCGCCGAAGCGCCGGGCCTTTTTTTTGCCTGACAGACCAGCACGAGCTGCGCCCCGCAGCTATCGGCACACAACTTGCTCCATAATGTTCCCAGCCCAACGGGACGATCGAGCATGCTGCACAGCCACCTGACCACCCTCAACGCGGTTTCATTGATTCTCAACGTATTCCGCGAGGAAGGCTGCGAGGCTTCGACGCTGCTCGCCGGCAGCGGCATAGGCCCAGCGGACCTCGACCATGCCGATGCGCGGATCACTACCCAGCAGGAACTGCAGGTCTGCGCCAACGCCGTGGCCCGGCGTGAGGACATTGGCCTGGAACTGGGCCGGCGCATGCACGTGTCCTGCTATGGCATGCTCGGTTACGCGCTGCTCTCCAGTGCCACTTTGGGTGACGCCCTGCGCCTGGCATTGCGCTACCCGGCACTGCTGGGAACAGTCTTCCGCTTGCGCCTGGTCGAAGAAGGCCAGCGGGTCTGGCTGAGCGCCAGCGACTCGCACGAAGCCCCGGCGCTGGCCGCCTTCAACGCCGAGTTCTGCCTGGTCTCGCTCAAGGTCATCTGCGACGACCTGCTGGGCCGCACCCTGCCGTTGCTCGGCGCACGCTTCGAGCACTCGCGGCCCGCTTACCACGCGCTGTACCCAGAAACCTTCCAGTGCCCGCTGCGCTTCGCCGCCGAAGACAATGCCTTCGCCTTCGAGCGACGCTGGCTGGACATGCCACTGCCGCTGGCCGACCCCATCACCCACCAGGCCATGAGCGAACGCTGCCGGCGCCTGAATCTGGAGTTCACAGGGCGGCAGGCGTGGCTGGAGCGAATTCGTCAATTGTTGCTGCAACAGCTGGATTCAGCCCCGGGTCTCGAAGGGCTGGCGCGGCAGATGAACTGCTCGTCGCGCACCTTGCGAAGGCATCTACAGGCGCTGGGCAGCAGTTATCAACAGCTGCTCGATGAACTGCGCTTCGAGCGGGCCAAGCAATTGCTGGCCGATGAACAGATGCCGATCTACCGGATCGCCGAGACGCTGGGATTCAGCGAGACGGCCAGTTTTCGGCATGCGTTTCAGCGTTGGAGTGGTGTCGCACCGAGTCATTTTCGAGGCTGATCAGTACTGGCCCGCGAAGAGGCCGGTACTGTCCGGCCACCGATCTTGGCCACATCGATCCCCTTTTGGCCGTTCGCGTCGTTCTCCGTCCCCGCCCCACCCGTGAAAATGGCCCTACGCCAGTCCCACCGGAGAACAACAAAATGCTGACGATCTATTCCGATGATCATCGCCTGCACCACGGTCGCTGTGAGCTGATCGACGGCAAGCTGATGCCCTGTTTCGAGATGCCGTCGCGCGCCGACCATGTGCTCGAGCGGGTCAAGAAGCGCGACCTTGGCCCGGTTCAAGGCCCGACCGACTTCGGTCGCGCGCCGCTGCAGCGCATCCACAGCGCTGACTACCTGGACTTCTTCGAAGGCGCCTGGGCGCGTTGGGCTGCCATGGGCCAGGAAGGCGACCTGCTGCCCTTCACCTGGCCGGCGCGCACCCTGCGCCAGGTCAAACCGACCGGCCTGCACGGCGAGCTGGGCTACTACAGCTTCGATGCCGGTGCTCCGATCACCGCCGGCACCTGGCAGGCCGCCTACAGCGCCGCGCAAGTCGCCCTCACCGCCCAGGCCGCGATCCAGCAAGGCGCCCACTCGGCCTTCGCGCTATGCCGACCACCAGGGCATCACGCCGCCGCCGAGGTCATGGGCGGTTACTGCTACCTGAACAACGCCGCCATCGCCGCCCAGGCCTTCCTCGACCAGGGTCGGGCAAAGGTCGCCATCCTCGATGTCGACTACCACCACGGCAACGGCACCCAGGATATCTTCTACCGCCGCAACGACGTGTTCTTCGCCTCCATCCACGGCGATCCCCAGGCAGAATTCCCGTTCTTCCTCGGCTACGCCGATGAAACCGGCGAAGGCGCGGGCGAAGGCTGCAACGTCAACTATCCACTGCCCGCCGGTAGCGACTGGCACGCCTGGAGCGCCGCCCTGGAGGACGCCTGCCAACGCATCGCCGACTACGATGCCGAGGTGCTGGTGATCTCGCTGGGCGTGGACACCTTCAAGGACGACCCGATTTCGCAGTTCAAGCTGGACAGCCCTGACTACCTGGAGATGGGCAAGCGCATCGGCCAGCTCGGCAAGCCGACCCTGTTCGTGATGGAAGGCGGCTACGCTGTCGAGGAAATCGGCATCAATGCAGTCAATGTGCTGGAAGGTTTCCAACTCGCCCAACCAGGAGCCCGGTAATGGTCCGACTCAAGCGCCTGCTCGCCCCGCTCATCGCCACTGCCCTGGTCGCAGGCGCCCTGCCTGCCCAGGCCGAACAGCGTACCTTGCGGGTCTATAACTGGTTCGACTACATCACCCCGCAGACCCTGACCGGCTTCCAGGCCGACAGCGGGGTGAAGCTGATCTACGACATCTTCGACACCAACGAGGCGCTCGAAGCCAAGTTGCTGACCGGCAATTCCGGCTATGACGTGGTGGTGCCGTCCAACGTCTTCCTCGCCAAGCAGATCGAGGCCGGGGTGTTCCAGCCACTGGACCGCAGCAAGCTGCCTAACTGGCAGCACCTGGATCCGGCCCTGATGAAGCTGATCGAGGCCAACGACCCCGGCAACAAGTTCGCCGTGCCCTACATGTATGGCACCGTGCTGATAGGCTTCAACCCAGACAAGGTCAAGGCGGCACTGGGTGACCAAGCGCCGGTGGACAGCTGGGATCTGATCTTCAAGGAAGAGAACATCGCCAAGCTCAAGCAATGCGGCGTGGCGCTGCTCGACTCGCCATCGGAGATCCTGCCGCTGGCCTTGCAGTACCTAGGCCTGCCGCCGAACAGCGACAAGCCGGCTGACTACAAGAAGGCCGAGCAGTTGATGCTCAAGATCCGCCCCTACATCACCTACTTCCATTCCTCGAAGTACATGGCCGACATCGCCAACGGCGACATCTGCGTGGCAGTGGGCTACAGCGGCAGCTTCTCGCAGGCCGCCAACCGCGCACGGGATGCCAAGAATGGCGTGGTGGTGGACATGCGTCTGCCCAAGGAAGGTGCACCGATCTGGTTCGACATGTTGGCGATCCCGAAGAACGCCGCCAACCCCGAGGATGCCCATGCATTCATCAACTATCTGCTGCGACCGGAGGTGATCGCGCCGATCAGCGACTTCGTCGGTTACCCCAACCCGAACAAGGACGCCACCGACAAGGTCAGCCCGGCGATTCGCAACAACCCGAACCTGTACCCGACAGCAGAGGCGATGACCAAGCTGTATACCCTCAAGCCGTTACCGCGTGACGCGGAGCGGGCACGCACGCGAGCCTGGACGCGGATCAAGTCCGGAACCTGAGTCGCGCCCTTCGCGGCGGTTCGGCGCCCCGACTTGTCCCGCGAATGGGGCGACGCGGTGGATGGCACCGGCTTCGCCGGTGTTCGCGGGACAAGCCCGCTCCCACAGATCTCCGCTAAATCAATGAGTTATGTTTTGTTCTATGAGAGCGGGTTTGTCGGGGCGCCGAACCGCCGGGAAGCGCCCCTCATCGCCGCCAAGCCTTGCGCAAGCGCATCAACGCCTCGGCGATCTCCCCTTCAGGCACCGCTGCAAACCCCAGCACCAATCCAGCACGCTTATCCACAGGCACCTCGCTGTCCGGCAACCAGTACCCACTCAATGGCGAAATCTCGACGCCCACCTCAGCTGCCCTGGCCAGCAGTTCCTGCTCTCGCGCAAGGTTATCCACATCCACCTTCACATGCAGTCCGGCCGCTACCTCCGGCATGGGTCCCAACCCTGCGACATCCTCCGGCCAACCCGCTTTGAGCACGTTGCGCCGGCTCAACGCCGCCTTGCGCATACGACGGATATGCCGCTGGAAGTGCCCCTGGGCCATGAACTCGGCCATCACGCACTGGCTGCCGACCTCCGAATGTCGCACCGCCAGTGCCCTGCCCTGGCTGAACGCCTCCACCAGCCGCGGCGGCAGCACCAGGTAGCCCAGGCGCAGTGCCGGAAAGGCGATCTTGCCGAAGGTACCGACGTACAACACCCGCCCTCCCCGGTCCAACGCCGCCAGGGGTGACAGCGGCGCACCGCTATAGCGGTACTCGCCATCGTAGTCGTCCTCGATGATCCAGCCATCGCCGCGCTCGGCCCAGGCCAGCAACTCCAGGCGCCGCGCCAGGCTCATGGTCACCCCGGTAGGGTATTGGTGCGCCGGCGTGACATAGGCCAGCCGACAGTCGGCCACCTGCGCCAGGCGGCTGCAATCCATGCCGTCGTGGTCTACCGCTACGCCCACCACCTTAGCCCCGGCCACCGCGAAGGCGTGGCCGGCGGCTCGGTAACCTGGGTTTTCCACAGCCACCGCGTCACCAGGCTGCAACAGCAACTGTGCACAAAGACTGATTGCCTGCTGCGCGCCACTGGTGATCACAATTTGTTCAGCCACGCACGACAAGCCCCGCGAACGACGCAAGTAAGCGGCGATCAGTTCACGCAATACCGCCTCACCCGCCGGATCGCCGTAACCGAGTTGCGCAGGATCGGGATTGCGCCAGAAACCCGCCTGCAGCTTGGCCCACACGTCGAACGGGAACAAATCGAACGCGGGAATTCCGACACGAAAAGCGCGTGGGGCCCCGCTTTTCGGAGGCGCCAAATGGTGTTTTTTCAGCCGCAGCAGCGGCTCGCTAGTACGCGCGCCGCTGGACAAATCACCAGTATTCTCTTGCTCAAATGTGGATAAACCTGTTGATAACCCCAGGGATAACCCTGTGGACAGTTGTGTGGATAGTTTTGTCACGTAGGTGCCATCCCCGACCCGGCTTTCAATGTAACCCTCGGCATACAACTGGTCGTAGGCGCGTACCACGCTGTTGCGCGATAACGCCAGCATGCTCGCCAGATCACGGGTGGCCGGCAGCCGCGTGCCGCTGCTCAAGCGCCCATCCAGCACCCGCGCGCGCAAAGCCTGATACAGCTGCTGGCTGAGACCGCGTCGGCGGTCGAGGACGATCCCCGCAGGGTCGAATGGCAATACGAGGGGGCGCTCGCTCATGGAATTGGACCTATCAAAACAGTCAGTAATGGCTCTTAACCTAGACCAATAGGCTGCCTACGATGACGCTATTCGACAAGGAACTGCGCATGTACAACAGCAAACCCCATCAGGAGCACGACCTCGAGCGGTTGCACCAGCACATGCAGGGCACCCGCCTGGCCATGCTGGTCAGCCACGGCGAACACGGCCTGCTGGCCACGCACTTGCCCGTGTTGGTGGACACCCACGAGGGCGAGTTCGGGACCGTCTACGCCCACCTGGCCAAGGCCAATCGCCAATGGCAGGACCTCGAGCGAGGCGCCGAAGCGCTGCTGGTGTTCCCAGGCGCCGACGCCTATGTCAGTCCCAGTTACTACCCAAGCAAGGCCGACAATCCCAAGGTAGTACCCACCTGGAACTATCTGGCGGTACACGCCTATGGCTCAGCGGAAGTTATCCACAGCCCGGAGTCGCTGCTGGAGATCGTCAGCCGCTTGACCGATCGCCATGAACGGGCTCGCCAGACGCCGTGGAAGGTTTCCGACGCGCCCCGCGACTACCTGGACGGCATGCTTCGCGCCATCGTCGGCATTCGCCTGCCGATAGCCCGCTTGCAAGGGGCGCGCAAACTCAGCCAGAACCGCTCGGCCGAGGACATCGCTGGCGTGCGCGAAGGGCTGGAGGCCAGCTCCGATCACCTGGATAACCAACTTGCGGCGCAAATGCGCCAACTCTGAAGGAAAAGCCCATGCCCAGCGTTACCCTGCGCCCCGTCTCCGCCCAAGACCACGCCGCCTGGTTCGGCCTTTGGCAGGACTACCTGCGTTTCTACGAAACCGAACTGGCCGATGAGGTCAGCGCCAGCACTTGGCAACGCCTGCTGGACCCGAACGAGCCCACCCATTCGGCCTTGGCCTGGGTGGATGGCAAGGCGGTCGGCATGGTCAACTGGATCTATCATCGTTCCAACTGGAGCATCGAGAACGCCTGCTACCTGCAGGACTTGTACGTGGACAGCAGCCAACGCGGCCTGGGCATCGGTCGCCAGCTGATCGAGCATGTCTACGCCACGGCCAAGGCAGCCGGGTGCATCAAGGTGCACTGGCTGACCCACGAAACCAACGCCACCGCCATCAGCCTGTACCAGCAGGTTGCCGAGCGCCCTGGCTTCATCCAATTCCGCAAAGGGTTGTAGGCAGATCATGACTGACGCATTGCACTGGAAGCCCGCCACGCCACCACTGGCGGAAACCCTCGAAGGCCGTTTCATACGCCTGGAAAAACTCGACCCTACAGGCCATGGCGATGACCTCTGGCAGGTACTTCAGGGCCCAGGTAGCGACCCGCGCCTGTGGGACTACCTGCCTTACGGCCCGTTTGCCGAGCGCAGTACGTTCGACCGTTGGCTGGAAGGTAACGCCGCCAGCCGCGATCCGCTGTTCTACACCGTCATCGATCGCGGCAACGGCCAGGCCCAGGGCATCCTCAGCCTGTTGTCGATCGTGCCTGAGCATGGTCGCATCGAAATCGGCCATATCGCCTTCGGCGCCATCATGCAGCGCACCCCCAAGGGCACTGAAGCCATCTACCTGCTCGGCAAGCTGGGCTTCGCACTGGGCAACCGGCGCCTGGAATGGAAGTGCAACAACGACAACGCCCGCTCCAAGCGCGCGGCCGAGCGCTTCGGCTTCGTCTACGAAGGGGTGTTTCGCAAGCACATGGTGGTCAAGGACCATAACCGCGATACGGCGTGGTACTCGATTACCGATGAGGAGTGGCCACAGGTGGCGGCGGGGTTCGAGCGGTGGTTGAGTGAGGAGAACCAGCGGCCTGGGGGGCAAGTGGAGACGCTGGAGACATGCCGCCAGGGTTGAGTGGCCAGTTAATCCACCACAAAAAAAGGGGAGCATCCGCTCCCCCGAGGTAAACCGCTTGTAGATGAGGGTTTCGATCAGCCCTCGATCTCGATCAGGATCTCACCCGGCGTCACGCGATCGCCCTTGGCCACGTGGATGGCCACGACCTTGCCGGCGATGGCCGCCTGGACTTCGGTCTCCATCTTCATGGCTTCGGTGATCAGTACAGCCTGACCGGCCTTGACCATGTCGCCTTCCTTGACCAGCACATCGACGATGTTGCCTGGCATGGTGGTGCTGACGTGGCCTGGGGCGCTGGCCTGCTTACGCTTGCTGCCGCCACCGCCGACGAACTCGTTGAGCGGCTCGAACACCACTTCTTCCGGCATGCCGTCGATCGACAGGTAGAAGTGACGCTTGCCTTCGGCTTTCACACCCACGCCGGTGATATCGACGCGGTAGGTTTCGCCGTGCACGTCGATGACGAACTCGGTCGGTACGCCTTCGCCGCCTGGGGCGGCAACAGCGCCGGCTTCCGGGATCGGCAGCAGGGCTTCGGGGGTCAGGGTGCCGGCCTCACGCTCTTCGAGGAACTTGCGCCCGATGTCCGGGAACATCGCGAAGGTCAACACGTCTTCTTCGCAACGGGCCAGGGCACCGATGTCAGCACGCAGCTTGGTCATCTCCGGCTTGAGCAGGTCGGCTGGACGCACGTCGATCACATCTTCGCTGCCGATCGCCTGACGGCGCAGTTGCTCGTTGACCACGCCTGGAGCCTTGCCGTAACCGCCTTGCAGGTACAGCTTCACCTCGTTGGTGATGGTCTTGTAGCGCTCGCCGGCCAGCACGTTGAAGAACGCCTGGGTACCGACGATCTGCGAAGTCGGGGTCACCAGCGGCGGGAAGCCGAGGTCTTCACGCACCCGCGGGATCTCCGCCAGCACTTCGTTCATGCGGTTGAGGGCACCTTGCTCCTTGAGCTGGTTGGCCAGGTTGGAAATCATCCCGCCCGGCACCTGGTTGACCTGCACGCGGGTATCCACGGCGGTGAACTCGCTCTCGAACTGGTGGTATTTCTTGCGCACGGCGTAGAAGTACAGACCGATTTCCTGCAGCAGTTCCAGGTCCAGGCCGGTGTCGAACTCGCTGCCCTTGAGCGCTGCGACCATCGACTCGGTGCCCGGATGGCTGGTGCCCCAGGCAAAGCTGGAGATCGCGGTGTCGATATGATCGGCGCCGTTTTCCACAGCCTTGAGCTGGCACATCGCGGCCAGGCCGGCGGTGTCGTGGGAGTGGATGAACACCGGCAGCGACTGCTCGGCCTTCAGCGCCTTGACCAGCTCACCGGTGGCATACGGGGTGAGCAGGCCGGCCATGTCCTTGATCGCCACCGAATCGCAACCCATGGCTTCCATCTGCTTGGCCTGGTTGACGAAGGCTTCGATGGTGTGGACCGGGCTGGTGGTGTAGGCGATGGTGCCCTGGGCGTGCTTGCCGGCGGCCTTCACCGCCTCGATGGCCACGCGCAGGTTACGCACATCGTTCATGGCATCGAAGATGCGGAACACGTCGATGCCGTTGACCGCAGCCTTGGCGACGAACGCCTTGACCACGTCGTCGCTGTAGTGGCGGTAGCCCAGCAGGTTCTGGCCGCGCAGGAGCATCTGCAGGCGGGTGTTGGGCAGTGCCGCGCGCAGCTTGCGCAGGCGCTCCCACGGGTCTTCCTTGAGGAAGCGCACACAGGCATCGAAGGTCGCGCCACCCCAGACTTCCAGCGACCAGTAGCCGACCTTGTCGAGCTTGTCGCAGATCGGCAGCATGTCTTCGGTGCGCATGCGGGTAGCCAGCAGGGACTGGTGGGCGTCGCGCAGGATCGTGTCGGTTACGTGAATTTTCTTGGACATTATAGGGTTCCTCACAGGCCTGCGTGGGCGGCGATGGCGGCGGCGATGGCCAGGGCCAGCTCTTCGGGTTTGCGCTTGATCGAGTAGTTGGTCAGTTCAGGGTGGCTTTCGACGAAGCTGGTATTGAACTGGCCGCTACGGAATTCCGGGTTGCGCAGGATTTCCTGGTAATAAGCGGCGGTGGTCTTCACCCCTTGCACGCGCATGTCGTCCAGAGCCCGCAGGCCGCGGTCCATGGCTTCTTCCCAGGTCAACGCCCAGACCACCAGTTTCAGGCACATGGAGTCGTAGAACGGCGGAATGGTGTAGCCGGTGTAGATCGCCGTGTCGGTACGCACGCCCGGGCCGCCGGGGGCGTAGTAACGGGTGATCTTGCCGAAGCTGGGCAGGAAGTTGTTCTTCGGGTCTTCGGCGTTGATACGGAACTGCAACGCATAGCCGCGGTGCTGGATGTCTTCCTGCTTGACCGAAAGCGGCAGCCCCGAAGCGATGCGGATCTGCTCGCGGACGATGTCGATGCCGGTGATTTCCTCGGTGATGGTGTGTTCCACCTGCACCCGGGTGTTCATCTCCATGAAGTACACCTCGCCATCGGCGAGCAGGAACTCCACGGTACCGGCGTTTTCGTAATTCACCGCCTTGGCCGCACGCACCGCCAGGTCGCCGATGTAGGCACGCTGTTCGGGGGTGAGCTGTGGGCTCGGGGCGATTTCGATGAGTTTCTGGTTACGGCGCTGGATCGAGCAGTCGCGTTCGAACAGGTGTACGACGTTGCCAAAGCTGTCGCCAAGGATCTGCGCCTCGATGTGCTTGGGGTTGACGATGCACTTCTCGAGGAACACTTCCGCCGAGCCGAAGGCCTTGGTAGCTTCGGAGATCACGCGAGGGAAGTTCTGTTCCAGCTCTTCACGGCTATTGCAGCGGCGAATGCCACGGCCGCCGCCACCGGAGGTGGCCTTGAGCATCACCGGGTAACCGATGCGGTCGCCTTCGCTCAGGGCTTCATGAATGTCGGCCACGTTGCCTTCGGTGCCTGGGGTCACCGGCACGCCGGCCTGGATCATGGTGCGGCGAGCTTCGGTCTTGTCGCCCATGCGGCGAATGACGTCGGCGGCCGGGCCGATGAACTTGATCCCGCGCTCGGCGCAGATTTCCGCCAGTTCGGCGTTTTCCGACAGGAAACCGTAGCCTGGGTGCAAGGCATCACAGCCGGTTTCCACAGCGAGGTTCACCAGCTTGCGCGGGTTCAGGTAGCCGGCCAGGGGCTCGGCACCGATGCTGTAGGCCTCGTCGGCACGCTTGACGTGCAAGGCGTGACGGTCGGCGTCGGAGTGGATCGCGACAGAGCGAATGCCCATCTCGGCGCAAGCACGCACGATCCGAACTGCGATTTCACCCCGGTTGGCGATCAGGATTTTTTTTATCACTGGAGTCTTCCCAAAGCCGTAGGAACAGACGAGCCGGTTCTACCGGTCGGCGCGTGACCAGACGTTGTCGGCCAGTCGCCCATTCAAGCTAGCGCCGATGGATGATAAACAAAAATCAATATTTGTTAGGGGCTGTATTAGCAAAAGCTTATAGTCTGGTTACAAGCTGTTGCCGGAGGGCGGGATAAAATGCGTAAGTCCTTGATGCGTATGACTTTACGTCAGTTGCAGATCTTCAACGAGGTGTGCGATCTGCGCTCGTACAGCCGTGCAGCGGAGGAAATGTCGCTCACGCAACCCGCCGTAAGTCTACAGATTCGCCAGCTCGAAGAGCTGATTGGTCAGCCACTGTTCGAGTACGTGGGCAAGAAGCTCTATCTGACCGAGGCCGCCGAGGCCCTGCAGAGAGCCAGCCGCGACATCTTCGGGCGCCTGGAAAGCCTGGACATGCAGTTGTCGGATATGCAGGGCTCACTGCAGGGCCAGTTGAAACTGGCGGTCGAGTCCAGTGCCAAGTACTTCGTGCCACACCTGTTCGCCGCCTTCAAGCAACGTCACCCGGAGGTCAACCTCACCTTGACGGTGGTCAACCGCGCCCAGGCCATCCGCCGCCTCTCCGACAACCGCGATGACCTCATCATCATGTCCATGGTGCCCCAGGACATGGGCCTGGAGTTCTTGCCGTTCCTCAACAACCCGATCGTCGCGGTGGCCCCGCCCGATCATCCGCTGAGCAAGCTCGAACACCTGCGCTTGCAGGACCTGGAGCCTCATACGCTACTCGTGCGCGAACAGGGCTCGGGAACCCGCAAGGCCTGCGAGGAATACTTCAAGGACAAGCGCGTGCACTTCACCCAGACCTTGGAAGTGGCCTCGGCCGATGCCCAGCGTGAATGTGTGATCGCGGGGCTGGGCATCGCCCTGCTGACGCGCCATGCGCTGAACCTTGAGCTGGCCACCGGGGTGCTCAAGGAGCTGCCGGTGGAGGAGCTGCCCCTGTATCGCAGTTGGTGCGTGGTGCAATCCAAGGCCAAGCGGCAGTCGCCGGTGGCCTTGGCGTTTCTTGCGTTCATCCGCAGCGAACGTGCGATGATCAGTGGGCTTGTTGAGCGTTTCTCTGGGAAACTGCCGACGCTGCCCGCCACGCTGTGAGCTCCTGCAGCTCTGGGTAGTCGGCGAGATCGCGAAGCAGCTGGCGCTGGTCGCAATAGCATTCGATCGCGCGGCGATATTCCATGCGACGCTGGTCTTTTTCCTGTTGCTTGCGAGCCTTGGCGCTGGGTTGGTACGAACCGTCGAAGTCACGAGCCATTGCCTGTCTCCCAGAGAGGATGCGGGGAATTTCAGGCTGGCGCCGTGGGGTTACGATTTGGCTGTGAAAGGGTGACAAATCGATGAATTTGCGCTGCTAACTCCGGCCCAGACGCAAATCAGTCGTCTGTAGCCTTGATCGACTTGGGCGACAAACGCAGGCTGCGCAAGCTGCGCTTGACGCTCTTGAGGTGGTTGACCAGGCTCGGCCCGCGGGCCATGGCCACCCCCATTGCCAGCACGTCGATCACCACCAGGTGGGCGATACGCGAGGTCAGTGGGGTATAGATCTCGGTGTCCTCGTGCACATCGATCGCCAGGTTGACGGTCGACAGCTCGGCCAGTGGGGTCTGGCTCGGGCACAGGGTGATCAGGTTGGCACCGCTTTCGCGCACCAGGTTGGCGGTGATCAGCAGGTCCTTGGAGCGCCCCGACTGAGAAATGCACACGGCCACGTCGCCAGGCTTCAGGGTGACAGCCGACATCGCCTGCATGTGCGGATCGGAATACGCCGCCGCGCTGAGCAGCAGGCGGAAGAACTTGTGCTGGGCGTCAGCGGCCACCGCGCCAGAGGCACCGAACCCATAGAACTCCACGCGCTGGGCCTGGGCCATTGCGCTGACCGCCTGCTGCAACGCCTGGGGGTCGAGATGCTCGCGCACCTCCATCAGCGTATGCAGCGTGGTGTCGAAGATCTTCAGGCTGTAGTCGGCGACCGAGTCGTCCTCGTGGATCGCGAACTGTCCAAAACTGGCACCGGCCGCCAGGCTCTGCGCCAGTTTGAGCTTGAGGTCCTGGAACCCCGAGCAACCGATCGCACGGCAGAAGCGCACGATGGTAGGTTCACTGATGCCCACGCTGTGCGCCAGATCGGCCATCGAACTGTGCATGACCGCAGCCGGGTCCAGCAGCACGTGGTCGGCGACTTTCAGTTCCGATTTGCGCAGCAGGTGGCGCGATTGAGCGATATGTTGCAACAGATTCACGGTCTGGACTCGGTTATGATCGGCTAGCCGGGATGTAGCTTTCTTGTAGTTATACTACATGGACGCCAACCCGCCCAGTTAAACGAACGTGGAGAGTGGTGGTTTGACTATTCCTTGCGACATTGTGGTCTTCGGCGGCACGGGCACCCTGGCCCTGCACAAGCTTCTGCCGGCGCTCTATCACCTGTATCGCGAGGCGCGCCTGAACACTGCCGTACGCATCATCGCTCTGGCCCGGCGCAACCTTTCGCGTGACGACTACCTCAAGCTCGCCGAACGTCATTGCCGGGCACAGATCGCCCGCAACGACTTCGAAGAAGACGTCTGGCGGCGCTTCTGTGCACGGCTCGACTACTTCCCCATGGACGCCACGCAAAGCGCGGACTTCGGTCGTCTGGCGCGCTACCTCGGCGAGCCCGGCGGGCTGACCCGCATCTACTACCTGGCCACCGCGCCCAAGCTCTTCGTGCCCATCGCCAATCACCTGCGCATCGCCGGGCTGGCCGATCACGAAGCGCGCATCGTGCTGGAGAAACCGATCGGCCATTCGCTGGAATCGGCAACCGCCATCAACGAAGCGATCGGCCTGGCGTTCGACGAACCCCAGGTGTTCCGCATCGACCATTACCTGGGCAAGGAAACCGTGCAGAACCTGATGGCCCTGCGCTTCGCCAATGCCCTGCTCGAACCGGTGTGGCGCAACGGCCAAGTCGACCACGTGCAGATCAGCGTCTGCGAAACCCTCGGCGTGGAAAACCGCGGTGGCTATTACGATCGAGCCGGTGCTACCCGTGACATGCTGCAGAACCACCTGCTGCAGTTGCTGTGCCTGGTGGCCATGGAGCCGCCCGCACAGTTCGAGGCCGAAGCGGTGCGCGATGAAAAGGTCAAGGTGCTGCGCGCGCTCAAGCCGATCAGCGGCCAGGACGTGCAGGACAAGACTGTCCGCGGTCAGTACGGTGCCGGCCACATCGGCGGCCAGGAAGTCCCGGCTTACTACTTCGAGAAGGACGTGGACAACGACAGCGACACCGAGACCTTCGTCGCGGTACACGCTCACATCGACAATTGGCGCTGGGCCGGCGTGCCGTTCTTCCTGCGCACCGGCAAGCGTATGGCGCGACGCTCGTCGCAAATCGTCATCCAGTTCAAGCCCGTGCCGCACGAGCTGTTCAGCGGCGGCCAGGTCAACCAGCTGCTCATCCAACTGCAGCCGGACGAGCGCATCAGCCTGCGTATGATGACCAAGAGCCCCGGCAAGGGTATGCGCCTGGAGCCGGTCGACCTGGACCTGAACCTGGCCCAGGTGTTCAGCCAGACGCGCCGCTGGGATGCCTACGAGCGCCTGCTGCTCGACGTGCTGGCCGGCGATTCGACGCTGTTCATGCGCCGCGACGAAGTGGAAGCGGCCTGGGCCTGGATCGATCCGATCATCCGCGGCTGGGAAGAACACTTCCAGCCACCGCGCCCCTATGCCGCCGGCAGCAACGGCCCGGAACAGGCCAATGGCCTGCTGACCCGCGACGGTCGCCACTGGCACAGCTGACCCGCGGTAGGCGTCCAGGCGACGGAAGGCAGCGATGGGGTGAACATTTATACAGTGGATGTTTGCCCCTTCACCCGCCTCGCCCTAGAATGGCGCGATGCACACAGATGACCTCTCCCTCCTGCTGAACTCCCTAAACGATGCCCAACGCCAGGCCGTCGCGGCCTCGCTCGGGCGTCAGCTGGTGCTTGCTGGCGCCGGTTCCGGTAAAACCCGCGTGCTGGTGCACCGCATCGCCTGGCTGATCCAGGTGGAGCAGGCCTCGCCGCACTCGATCCTGTCGGTGACGTTCACCAACAAGGCGGCGGCCGAAATGCGCCACCGTATCGAGCAACTGCTGGGGATCAACCCCGCAGGCATGTGGGTCGGCACCTTCCACGGCCTGGCGCACCGCCTGTTGCGGGCGCACTGGCAGGAGGCGCGGCTCAACCAGAACTTCCAGATCCTCGACAGCGACGACCAGCAGCGCCTGGTCAAGCGGGTAATCCGCGAACTCGGCCTCGACGAGCAGCGCTGGCCAGCACGCCAGGCCCAGTGGTTCATCAACGGGCAGAAGGACGAAGGCCTGCGTCCGCAGCATATCCAGGCCGGCGGCGACCTGTTCCTGGCCACCATGCGCAGCATCTACGAAGCCTACGAGCAAGCGTGCGAGCGCGCCGGGGTCATCGACTTCTCCGAACTGCTGCTGCGCGCCCTCGATCTCTGGCGCGACCACCCCGGCCTGCTCGAACACTACCAGCGGCGTTTCCGCCACCTGCTGGTCGACGAATTCCAGGATACCAACGCGGTGCAGTACGCCTGGCTGCGCCTGCTGGCCGGCCGAGATGGCGGCAGCCTGATGGCTGTGGGCGACGACGACCAGTCGATCTACGGCTGGCGCGGCGCCAAGATCGAGAATATCCATCAGTACACCGCTGACTTCCCCGATGCCGAAATGATTCGCCTGGAGCAGAACTACCGCTCCACCGGCGGTATCCTCAAGGCCGCCAACGCCCTGATCGCCAACAACAGCGGGCGCTTGGGCAAGGAACTGTGGACCGACCTGGGTGAAGGCGAGCCGTTGACCCTGTACGCGGCCTACAACGAGCACGACGAAGCACGCTACGTGGTCGAGACCATCGAGAGCCTGATCAAGAAAGGTGAATCGCGTAGCGACATCGCCATCCTTTATCGCTCCAACGCCCAGTCGCGGGTGCTCGAGGAAGCCCTGCTGCGCGAACGCATCCCCTACCGCATCTATGGCGGCCAGCGCTTCTTCGAACGCGCCGAGATCAAGAACGCCATGGCTTACCTGCGCCTGCTCGAAGGCCGTGGCAACGACGCGGCCCTGGAACGAGTGATCAACGTGCCGCCGCGCGGTATCGGCGAGAAAACCGTCGAGACCATTCGTGAACATGCACGCCACAGCCAGGTGTCGATGTGGGAGGCGATGTGCCAGCTGCTCGCTGCCAAGGCCCTCAAGGGCCGCGCTGCCAGCGCGCTAGGCGCGTTCATCGAGCTGATCGAGGGGTTGGCTGCCAAGGTCGCCGACATGCCGCTGCACACCATGACCCAGACCACCATCGAGCAGTCCGGGCTGATCATCTATCACCAGGAAGAAAAGGGTGAGAAGGGCCAGGCACGGGTAGAAAACCTCGAGGAACTGGTCAGCGCGGCACGCAACTTCGAGACCACCGAGGAAGACGCCGAGCTCTCGCCGCTTTCGGCATTCCTCGGCCACGCCTCGTTGGAAGCGGGCGATGCCCAGGCCGACGAGCACGAAGACAGCATCCAGCTCATGACGCTGCACAGCGCCAAGGGCCTGGAGTTCCCGTATGTGTTCCTGGTGGGCATGGAAGAAGGCCTGTTCCCGCACAAGATGAGCCTGGAGGAGCCCGGCCGTCTGGAAGAGGAACGCCGCCTGGCCTACGTGGGCATCACCCGCGCCATGCGCCAGCTGGTGATGACCTACGCCGAAACCCGTCGCCTGTATGGCAGCGAAACCTACAACAAAGTGTCTCGTTTCGTACGCGAGATTCCGGCTGGTCTGGTGCAGGAAGTACGTCTTTCCAACAGTGTCAGTCGACCTTTCGGCGGTGCCAAGGCCACCACGAGCAACCTGTTCGCCAACGCCAGTATTCCGCAGACCCAGTTCAACCTGGGTCAACGGGTGCAGCATGCGGTATTCGGCGAGGGCGTGATCCTCAATTTCGAGGGTTCTGGCGCCCAGGCACGGGTCCAGGTGAACTTCGCCGAAGGCAGCAAGTGGCTGATGCTCGGGTACGCCAAGCTCGAGGCCATCTGAACCCTCTGTAACATTCAGGCAAAAGCTCGAAACACTATGTCGCTGGTCATGTGCCCAAGAACCTGGGCAACATGACGCGCGTGCAATCCACAACAGGGGAAATCCCATTTATGCAACGTTTTCTTAGCATCGCACTGGCGCTCTGCGTCGGCCTGACGCTGAGCCTGGACGCCAACGCCAAGCGTTTCGGCGGCGGCAAGAGCTCGGGCTCCGCGCCTATCCACCAGACCCGCCAGGCTTCGCCAACCACGCCGGCTGCCGCGCCAACCGCGCCAGGCCGTGCCCCGGCCGCCGCCAGCGGTGCTTCGCGCTGGCTGGGCCCACTGGCCGGCCTCGCCGCCGGTGGCCTACTGGCCTCCATGTTCATGGGTGACGGCTTCCAAGGCCTGCAGATCATGGACTTCCTGATCGTCGGCCTGATCGCCTTCCTGGTGTTCCGCTTCATCGCCGCGCGCCGCCGCCAGCAACAGCCGCAAATGGCCGCTCCGGGCCACGCACCGTTCCAGCGTGAAGCGCACGGTCAGCCTGCTCAGCCGTCGATCTTCGGTGGCGCGGCCGCATCTGCCGCCAGCGCTGCCCCGGTCATCAACGCGCCGGCCTGGTTCAACGAGCAGAGCTTCCTTGCCGCTGCCCGCAGCCACTTCCAGTCGCTGCAGCAGCACTGGGATGCCAACGAGATGGATAAGATCGCCGAGTTCGTCACCCCGCAGATGCTCGAGTTCCTCAAGCGCGAGCGTGCCGACCTGGGTGACGGCTTCCAGTCCACCTACATCGACAACCTCGAAGTGCAGCTGGACGGCGTCGAAGATCGTCCGGACCGTACCGACGCCACCCTGACGTTCCGTGGCGTGTCGAAGACCTCGCGCTTCGACCAGGGTGAAGTGTTCAGCGAAAGCTGGCACATGGTTCGCGCCCAGGGCGAGAACCAGCCTTGGCTGGTCGCCGGTATCCGACAGAACGGCTAACCGTCGCACGTTGTCGAACGAACCCCGGGCTTGTCCCGGGGTTTTTGCTTTTGCCAGAGCGCGCTACTAGGGTATAACGCGCAGCGTTGTCATCAAGGTCAGAGGATGTGAACCGTGGAAGAAGTGATCGAACAACTCCGGGAAGCCAACGAACCGGTGCCGGTGCCGCTGGAGCTGCCCGACGAAGACTTGCTGGTCGAGATCGAAGAACAGCTGTTCATCAACATTCCGTTCGTATTCAAAGAGTTTCTACTGACGGTGAGTGACGTCGTGTACGGTTCGCTGGAGCCGGTAACCGTCACCGACCCGCAGTCGCATACCTATCTGCCCGAGGTCGCCGCCAATGCCTGGGATGCCGGTGTGCCCCGTGAGCTGATTCCGCTGTGTCAGGACGGCGACAACTACTACTGCGTCGAGGAAGATGGCACCGTGGTGCTGTGGGACGCCGACGACGAAATCGTCGGCGAGGACAGCTGGGAATCGGTGTGGCACTGGGCACGGGATGTGTGGCTGGAGAGCTGATGGTCTGCCTGCAGCGGCCCCCTGGCAACAGGGGGACCGCCGTGGATCAATGCGAATGATCGCGGTTGTTTTCCAGCGTCTCGAGCAAAGCGATCTGCATGCGTGAGTGCACGCGGATGAACCAGCGCCACAGCAACGCCACCACCACAGCCGCGACCACGGCGATCACCAGCAGCAGCTCGCTGGTGGGCAGGATGCTGGCCGACAGCGCCGACAACAGCAGGAAAATCACCAGCAGCGACAGCAAGGGAATCACCTCTGCGACCACCCGCCGTACCCGCTGGGTATGACGCCCCGCCATCTCCGGCTTGACGCCCATTTCCGCCAGCAGCATCGACAGCGCCTTGAGCTTGCGGTACGCGGCGATCAGGAACGGCAGCGACAGCAACAGCGCCGCCCCCCAGATCAGCGCTTTCTGCTGGCTGGTATCACTGACCCAGTCACTGAGCCAGATGCCGATACGCCCGGCGAAATACCCACCAGCGAAGAAGATGGCGATCACCAGCGCCAGATTGACCCCTACCTGCAGCAAGATTCGTCGGATCATCGCCGCCAGCATCGCGCCCTCGCCTTGCGGCTGGATGCTGCGCAACCATTCGCCGTACAGCGACAGCACTCGCGCCAGGCGACCCGGCACCACTTTGCCAAGCTTGATCGACAGCGGATCGGCGGCACGGATGAGGTATGGCGTCAACAACGTGGTGATGGCCGACACGGCCACCGCGACCGGGTAGAGGAAGTCGCTGGTCACCTGCAAGGTCATGCCCAGTGCAGCGATGATGAAGGAAAACTCGCCAATCTGTGAAAGCCCCATGCCCACGCGCAGTGAGGTTCGGCCATCGTTTCCGGCAATGAAGGCACCCATGCCGCAGGACAACATCTTGCCCAGCACCACTGCCAGGGTGATGACCAGGATCGGCCAGGCATAGTCGAGCAGCACCTGAGGGTCGATCATCAAACCGATGGCGACGAAGAAAATGGCGCTGAAGAGGTCACGCACCGGCTCGATCAGGCGTTCGATTTTCAACAGCTGACGCGACTCGGCCATGATCGCACCGATCAGGAAGGCGCCCAGGACCATGCTGTATTCGAGCTTGACCACCAGCAGGCAGAAACCGAAGCACAGGCCCAGGACGGTGATCAGCAGCATCTCGTTGCTTTCGAACTTCGCCACGTAGGCCAACAGCCGCGGGACCAGCAGGATGCCGATGACCAGCGCGACGATCATGAACAGCGAAAGCTTGCCCACGGTCGAGAACACTTCGCCGGAACTGACCGTACCGCTGACCGCGATGCCCGATAGCAGAGCGATGATGCCGATGCCGAGTATGTCCTCGACGATCAGCACACCAAAGATGAGCTGGGCGAAACGCTCGTTTTTCATCTTCAGGTCGTTGAGCGCCTTGACGATGATGGTGGTCGAGGAAATTGCCAGGATCGCACCGAGGAACAGCGAGTCCATGGTGGTCCATCCGAACCAGCGGCCTATTTCGAAGCCCAACCAGATCATCAGGACGATTTCCAGAAACGCCGCAATGAACGCGGTAGCGCCAACCCTGAAGAGCTTGCGTAAGCTGAACTCCAGACCCAGGCAGAACATCAGGAAGATCACCCCCAGTTCGGCAAGGATCTTGATGGTGTCTTCGTCATGGATGAGGCCAAACGGCGGGGTGTGCGGGCCGATGATGAAGCCTGCCACGATGTAACCAAGGACGACTGGCTGCTTGAGCCTGTGGAAAAGCACCGTCACCACCCCTGCAACCAGCATGATCACGGCCAGATCCTGAATGAAGCTGATGGCATGCATGGCGCGATACTCCTTGTGTCGAGGCCCTGGGCAGTCCGCTGCTCTGCCGAGCGATCCCGAACGAGCAGCTAGTACTTGGTGTATTGAGTGCAGCGAAGCCCATGTTGCATGGGCGTACTCAGGGTAACATCGCACCTCGCCGGCGAAAGGTGATGCAATATGTAGAAACAGATCGGCAGGAAAACGGCCAAGCGAGGCGACGTTTTTATCCTGCAGCGAAGCGTGACGATGGAGCGTCAGCCAACGTCCCGTACCAGGAAGGCAAAGATTTCGAGAGGGGAAACAGAAGTGTCCGAAGATACCCGCCCCGATTCAGCGCAACCTCACCGTGAGCACACTATGGAACCTGGAAACGCCCAGCTGACCATGACCGTCCTGATGACCCCGGACATGGCCAACTTCTCTGGAAACGTGCATGGCGGCACGTTGCTCAAGTATCTCGATGAAGTGGCCTACGCCTGTGCCAGCCGATATGCCGGCAGCTACGTAGTCACCCTCTCGGTCGACCAGGTGATCTTCCGCGAGCCCGTGCATGTCGGCGAGCTGGTGACCTTCCTGGCGTCGGTCAACTACACCGGCAACACCTCCATGGAGGTGGGCATCAAGGTGGTGACCGAAAACATCCGCGAACGCTCTGTGCGCCATTCCAACAGCTGTTTCTTCACCATGGTTGCGGTCGACGACAACCGCCGTCCGGTTGCGGTGCCGCCGCGTCAGCCACAAACCAGCGAAGAAAAGCGCCGCTTCCTGCAAGGTCAACAGCGCCGCCAGATCCGTCAGGAGCTGGAACAGCGCTACCAGAACCTCAAGACCGACGCGATCTAGACCGCCAGGCGCTGTGCTTCGAAACGCACCCGCGGATGGGCGATTCGGTCGTGAGCCCTGACCAGCTGCAATTCGTAGCTGGCGCAGGCCTGGGTCTCCAGCAGCACTTCGTGCACCGCGGCCGCCGTGAACTCGAACGCCTGCTGCCAGCTGTCGCCCAGCAGCACACGGCCAAGGAACAACCCAGAGGTCAGGTCACCCACACCGACCGGCTGGCGCGGGAACGCCAGCAACGGTCGACGCAGGTGCCAACTGGCCTCGCGGGTCACCAGCAGCATCTCGAACTGGTCCTCGCCACGCCCCGGATAGGCAAGGTGCTTGACCAGCACCACCTGCGGCCCGCGCTCGAGCAGCGAGCGGGCCATGTCCACGCAATCCTCCAGCGACTGCGGCTCACGGCCACAGAAGCTGTCCAGCTCCAGCTGGTTGGGGCAGAGGATGTCCGCCTTGGCCAGGGCCTCGTGGAGCAGGAAGTCACTGACCTCCTGTGGCACGATGCATCCCTTCTGCGCATGCCCCATGACCGGGTCGCACAGGTACAGGGCCTTGGGGTTGACCGCCTTGATGCGCTCGACACCTGCCAGGATCGCCCGTCCTTGTTCGGCGCTGCCCAGGTAGCCGGACAGCACCGCATCGCAATGACCCAGCTCGCCGATGTTGGCAATGCCTTCCACCAACGCAGGAATTTGCGCCGGAGCGAGCACTTCGCCAGCCCACTGGCCATACTGAGTGTGGTTGGAGAACTGTACGGTGTTGAGCGGCCACACGTTCACCCCGATCCGCTGCATGGGGAACACCGCGGCGCTGTTTCCGGCGTGGCCAAACACCACGTGGGACTGAATCGCGAGCAGGTGAGGGGTACGTTTCATGTGGGAAGATTCCAAAGCTGTTTCAAGAGTTGTGCGCGGTGCAGTATGAACGCGATCGCCACCTGTACGACAGGCCAGGGACGCAGTTAAGCTGGATCAACCTGTTTGGAGCATATGCAAATGTTGACCCTGGAAAACCTCTTCGTCCTGATGCTGGTGGCCACGGCGGGTGCATGGTTATGGCATAACCACGGGCTGCGCGAAAAGGCCCTGGAGCGGGTCAAGCAGCATTGCGCCAAGCTCGACCTCGAGCTGCTCGACGATGCCGTGGCCCTCAAGCGCATCGCTTTCGTGCGTGATGCCAAAGGCCGCAAGCGTCTGGCGCGCATCTATGCCTTCGAGTTCACCGTCACCGGTGAGCAGCGTCATCCAGGGACGGTGACTCAGTTCGGTGCCCATAGCGTGCAGATAGAGCTGGCGCCCTACCCGTTCGAGATCAAGACTCCGCCCCGTGCCGGCAATGTGATCGAAATGCAGCAGTGGCGGCAAGAGCACAACCGCTGGCATAACTGAGAAGTTCGCACACCTAGTCGATCACGCAGCGTTGGACCGCGTCGTGGAGGGTCTGGCGGACCTGAGGCTGGTCGAAAATCAACTCGATCCGCGAATCCCTGCGCCAGTCGCTGGGCGCCACAGGCGGCAGCGACCCGTCCAGACCATTGAAGGACAGCCACCCGGTGGGACTGTGGATAACCCCTTTGGCGCGCTTCCAAGGCAGGGCTTGCAGCACTGCCTGCAGCAGCTGTGGATCGAATTGCCGGCTCGGGTGCCAGCGCCAGCCGATACTCCAGCCTCCTTCACCGGCTTCGGCCAGGCATATCGGCATACGCGGATCTGTCCACAGGGCAGCTGCCGGTGCAGCGACACTGTCCACAGGCCACGCGGGTTCCTCGGACACTTCCAGCCTGCCTGTGGGTAAAATCGGAAGCCGAGCGAGACCTATTCGTCCCTGCTCGGTCCAGAGCGCTGGAATCTCGCCTAGCTGCTGCTTTATCAACAGCCTGGACGATTCATCCACAGCCTCGCTCTTGTTCACAACGACCAGCCCGGCCGCGGCCAGCGCCTGCGATTGGGCCTCCGGCAGCGGATCGCCACGGCTCATCGCTTTGGCATCGAGCACCACCACCAAAGGCTGCACGCTCAACACGCCCAGCCAAGGAGCCGCGCCCAGCTGCCGCAGCAACTGCAGAGGATGCCCCAGTCCGGATGGCTCGATGAACAAGCGATCCGGGCGAGCCTTACGCAGCAGGCGCCCCAACCCGACCTGAAATGGCATGCCATTGACGCAGCACAGGCAACCCCCCGCCACTTCACCGATGGCGATACCGTCCTCGTCGCGACTGAGCAGGGCCGCATCGAGTCCGACCTGGCCGAACTCATTGACCAGCACAGCCCAACGCTCGCCCTGCGGGCGCTGGGTCATCAGGTGCCGGATCAGGCTGGTCTTGCCGGCACCGAGTGGCCCAGCGATCATGTGGGTAGGAATGTTCTGCAGCATGGGGTCATTTCGCTGGGGATGGATCCCCACTATGCCCCGTCATGCCAGCCAGTCAAGGCTGAGCAGCAGGCGTCCCTGCTGACTGGCCGGCGAACGGTGGATAAGTCCCGCGCCCTCGTTACCCAGCCATTTCTCGCCCTTGAGCAGTGCCACATCACCGGTGCGCAAGCGCTGAATGTTATCCACAGGCGCGGGCGCTAGGTGCAGGCCGGACCGCTCTACCACGCCTTCTTCCAGCCAATCGCTGCCAGGGCCGACATAGGTCGTCAGCAATCGCACAGGAACGTTATCCACATGAAAGCGCGGGCACATGGCGCTGTGCAAAACTCGCAGGCGTAAGCCCACCCGCCGCGCACCCAGCAGGCAGGTGTAGGCCGACAGCAGCCAGGTCACGTCAGCGACGAACGCCTCGTATCCTTGTAAATCCGCGGCTTCGCGCAGTAAACCAACGAGTTGCGGAGTTTCGTTCTCGTTCACCTCCACCACCCGTTGATCGGCCAGAGGCTGTCCGAGGCTGATGACCAAGGCCGCGAAATCCTCCAACTGCGCGGGCAAGCGTCGCTGCCACACGGCCAAATTGACGCCATCCTGGAAGATTTCCGCCAGCACCTTAGGAGATTCGCCCTGCACTTGGCAGATATCCACAGCGCGATGGGCCAGACTCATGCTGCCTCCTCGGCCAGCCATGGACCGAAGGGGTCTTCCAGGCGCAGCCAGGCCATCGGGCCAAGCGCCATCTCTTCATCGCTCAACAGGCAGGCATCCAGCTCTGTGGATAACCGTGCGAAATCGATGTTCTGGCCGATGAACACCAGTTCCTGGCGGCAATCGCCGGTTTCGGCGCTCCAGTGCTTGAGAATCTCGGCAGTGCCTTGCTCATCCTGGGGCCAGTGTTCACGCGGTACGAAACGCCACCAGCGACCGGCCAGACCGTGACGCATCATGCCACCGGCCTGGGACCAGCTCCCGGCCTCCTGGAACTTGCTGGCCAGCCAGAAAAAACCCTTGGAGCGCAGCAGGCGACCATTGCTCCAGTCCTTGTGGATAAAATCGAAGAAGCGCTGCGGATGCAAAGGACGTCGAGCTACCCAGGTGCTCGCCGCAATCCCGTACTCTTCGGTTTCCGGTACATGCTCGCCGCGCATCTCGCGCAGCCAGCCCGGCGATTGCGCGGCTTGGTCGAAGTCGAACAGGCCAGTATCGAGGATCCGCGCCAGCGGCACCTGGCCCATCACCATCGGCACGATCTGCGCCCGGGCGTTGAGGCTGCGCAAGATGGCTATGAGCTCTTCGCGCTCATGCTGTCCGATCAGGTCGATCTTGCTCAGCAACAGCACATCGGCGAACTCTACTTGCTCGATGAGCAGGTCGCTGATCGAGCGCTCGTCGTCCTCACCCAGGGTTTCTCCTCGGCTGGCCAAAGCATCAGCAGCCTGGTAATCGCGCAGGAAGTTAAGGCCGTCGACGACGGTGACCATGGTGTCGAGGCGCGCCATGTCGGAGAGACTGCGCCCTTGTTCGTCGCGGAAGGTGAAGGTTTCGGCCACCGGCAGTGGCTCGGAGATGCCCGTGGACTCAATCAGCAGGTAATCGAACCGCCCTTCGCGCGCCAGGCGCGCCACCTCTTCGAGCAGGTCTTCTCGCAGGGTGCAGCAGATGCAACCGTTGCTCATCTCCACCAGCTTTTCTTCGGCACGGTTCAAGGTGACGTCGCGCTGCACCTCGCTGGCGTCGATGTTGATTTCACTCATGTCGTTGACGATCACGGCGACCCGCAGGTCTTCACGGTTACGCAGGACATGGTTGAGCAAGGTGCTTTTGCCGGCTCCCAGGAAGCCGGACAAGACGGTGACAGGAAGGCGATTGGACATGGACAAGACCTCGTCAGGCAGACGCATTCGAAACGATGCATTGCACAATGTTATAAAGTAACAATACAATTTCGCCAAGCCACTTTCGTCGCGAGTGTCGTTCGCCCATGAAAACCAAACTGCCCATCGCCCTGTTGGTGCTGATGCTCGGGTGCCCTTTACAGGCACTGGCAATCGCGCCTGCAAACGGTCTGGCGCTATGCACCCGAAGCGCAACGCTGCTGGCGTGTCAGGGCGCTAATGGCAGCTATTACAGCGTGCGTACCGAAGGCAGCCACTTTTACCTGCGGGGTTTCGACAGCGAGACACGCCGGCTGTGGTCGCAGACCAACAGCCGCTACGGCACGTTCACGTTGTTCACGGGGCTAGCCAGCGATGGCGAAGCCTGGTTCGGATACAGCCGGCGTATTGGCTGGACCACGCTGAATCGGGTCTCCAGTTCCAGTGGCCAACGCTTCAATTTGCACTGCAGCCTGGTTGGCGGATGCCGCTGACCCTTCACTCCCGGTACTTCAGATGACCAGTCTCACGCTTCCCGACGTCGCCATCCAATCACGCGATCACGCCACTCCTCTGGCATGGGTCGGCATGTGCGGTATCACGTTGCCGATCCAGGTTGAAGGACGCAGCGTTCTGGCCAAAGCCGACGCTGGCGTCAGCTTGGTGGACGGCACTTCGCGAGGCATTCACATGTCGCGGCTGTACCTTGCCCTTGAATACCTGGAGCAACAGACGCTGACGCCCTTGAGCCTTCGTCAGTTGTTGGCGGAATTCGTTGCCAGTCATGACGACCTCTCCGATGCCGCCTATGTGCGCTTGACGTTCGAGTTGCCACTGAAACGACCTGCACTCATCAGCCCACTGGCAGGCTGGAAGAGCTACGCGATAGCGGTCGATGCAAGGATAGAAAATGAAATGTTCCACGTGGAACTATCGGTGGACGTCTCTTACTCATCGACGTGTCCCTGCTCCGCGGCGCTCGCCCGACAACTGATCCAGCAACAATTCCAAACCGACTTCGCAGGGGAGCAACCAGACCACGAACGGGTGATGGCTTGGCTGGGTAGCAGCCAAGGCATCGTAGCGACCCCTCATAGCCAGCGCAGTCTGGCCCGGATCCAGGTCCGGCTGCGCAACCATCAGGCCTCACTACCGCTGACCGAGTTGATCGATCAGGTCGAAGCCAGCCTGGGCACCGCCGTGCAGACCGCAGTGAAGCGCGCCGACGAGCAAGCTTTCGCCTTGGCCAACGGACAGAACTTGATGTTCTGCGAGGATGCGGCGCGACGAATACATGACACCTTGCGCCAGCAAGCCTGGGCGACCGCATTCACCGTGCGCGTGGAACACGCAGAGAGCCTGCATGCCCACGACGCAGTAGCGGTCAGCCGCTGGCAGTGGTGAGATCAATCAGGTCCGTGGCTTGACCGTGCCACAGTCGTTGCCCAACCAAACGGCCCGGGTGTTCATGCTGCCTTGTTGCTGGACGCCCGAGGCATTGAAGGTGCCGCTCACCTGAGTGGTGAACTCCTTGTCGCTGAGGAAGGTCGCTTGCCCAGTACCCTGCGCCTTGGGGCAGCTGAACTGAAACTTCCAGACATTGCCGGTGCGGTCGGTGATTTTCTGGGTGCAACCAGATTGCGGATCCTGTAGGGGAATATCGTTGGTAGCGACCTGCTCAGGGGTCAGGCAAGAGCGCACGCCTTTGCCGCCAATGCTGACCCCCTGCTTGGCCAGTGTGCCCTCCAACATTGCGCGCTGCTCGGGCGGCAGATTCTTCAACTGGCCCAGCATGAATTCCATGTCCGGTAGTGGTTTTCCGTCGACCTGCATGTTGCTGGTGGTCAGTTCCCACAAGCCAGGTTGCAGCATCTGCGCTTGCACCAATGGGCTGCCAAGGCCCAGGGCCGAGGCCAACAGTGACGCCAACAGTGGCAGACGATTCTTCATGGATGAACGCTCCTCGAAATGAACCGGCCAGCCGGCCGGGCTGAGTCTTAGACGCCAATACTGCAGGTGGGTTGCAAGCCTCGAGTGGAACGTGTTCTGTTATCCACAGTGTATTCGCCAGGCAGGATGCGTATGGATTATCACAGCCCGTATTTCTTCGGTTACGTACTCGGCCTGATTCACCTACTGGGTATCGCCGCTGCCCTGCACGCGTTATTCACCGTGCGCACCGCTCAAGGTGCCATCGCTTGGGCGATGTCATTGTTCTTCATACCGTACTTCACTCTCGTTCCCTACCTGGTCTTCGGTGCCCGTTCGTTCTATGCCTACATCCAGGCGCGACGTCAGGCCAACCAGGAGATGCACGTGGCCATGGCCAACCTCAACTGGCGGCCCTGGGTCGAAGAGGCACTGACCGCCCGCGAATCCGCCAGCTATGCCGCCCTTCGCGCAATGCCCAAACTAGGACGGATGCCGTGCCTGGCCAACAACCAGGTCAAGCTGCTGATCAACGGCGAGGCGACTTTCGACGCCATTTTCAGCGCTATCGCCGATGCCCGCGAAGTGGTGCTGGTGCAGTTCTTCATCATCCATGACGACGCCCTGGGACAATCGCTGCAGCAGTTACTGCTACGCAAGGCAGCCGAGGGCGTAAAGGTGTACGTGCTGTATGACCGGGTCGGCAGTCATGCCTTGCCGGCGCGTTACAGCCAACAGCTGCGTGAAGGTGGCGTGCGGATCCATGCGTTCGCCACCCGCCGTGGCTGGTTCAACCGCTTCCAGGTCAACTTCCGTAACCACCGCAAGATCGTCGTGGTCGATGGCATGGTCGGCTTCCTGGGAGGGCTGAACGTCGGCGACGAGTACCTGGGCGGTAATCCACGGCTGTCGCCCTGGCGCGATACCCATGTCGAGATCAGCGGCCCGGTACTGGCCTGCCTGCAGGAGTCCTTTGCCGAAGACTGGTACTGGGCGGCCCGGGAGTTGCCACCGCTGATCCTGCCCGATAGCTACCCGGATGACGGCGTGCTCTGCCAGGCGCTCGCCAGCGGGCCGGCCGACCCACAGGAGACCTGCTCGCTGTTCTTCCTCGAAGCGATCCACTCCGCCACTCAGAGGGTATGGATCACCAGCCCCTATTTCATTCCCGATGAGGCCGTTTTCGCTGCCCTGCGCCTGGCAGTGCTGCGCGGGGTCGATGTACGGGTGCTGATACCGGCCAGGCCGGACCACAAGATCGTCTATGCGGCATCCAGCCTGTTCGCCTTCGAAGCCGTGCGCGCAGGCGTGCGCATGTTCCGCTATCAGCCGGGCTTCATGCACCAGAAGGTAGTATTGGTGGATGACGAGGTGAGCGCGATCGGCAGTGCCAATCTGGACAACCGTTCATTCCGGCTCAATTTCGAGATGACTTTGCTCACCGTGGACCGAGCGTTCGCCGATCAGGTGGAGGCCATGCTGCTCGAGGATTTCGATCAGGCTCGGGAAATCACCGCCGAGGATAGCCAGGATACCCACCGCATCCAACAACTGGGCATGCGCATTGCCCGATTGATTTCACCCATCCTGTAAATAAGAAGGGGCTGCACTGCAGCCCCTTTCATTCACCGGTACAGGTCTTCGCGCGTCCAGGGCAAGTCATGGTGCCCGTCTGCAAAGGGTTTGACCGCGAGGATCTGGTGCAGGTTGATCCATCCCTTTTCGAAGGCATAAGCACAGCCGGCCAGGTACAGGCGCCAGATCCGCAAGGTCTTCTCAGGCACCAGCGCCGCAGCGCGGTGAAGTTGGTTCTCGAGGTTCTCGCTCCAGTGGTGCAGGGTCTTGGCGTAGTGCAGGCGCAGACTTTCCACGTCTACCACCTCGAGCCCGGCTTCACAGATGCTGGCGCTGATCATGGACAAATGCGGCAGCTCGCCATGGGGGAATACATAGCGGTCGATGAAGTCACCGGCGCCCCGGCCGACCGGCCGACCATCGACATGCTTGGCCGTGATGCCATGGTTCATGACCAAGCCACCTTCGCGCACGGCACCGAACAGCTTTTGACAATACAGCGCCAGGTTGGCGTGGCCAACGTGCTCGAACATGCCGACGCTGACCACCTTGTCGAAGCGGCCATCCTGCGGCAGGTCACGGTAGTCGAGGATCTGCAGATCGACCTTGTCGGCCAGCCCTTCGGCCTGCACGCGCTGGCGGCCGAGCTTGAGTTGCTCTTTGCTCAGGGTGATGCCGAACACCTTGGCGCCATACTCACGCGCTGCGAAGCGGGACAAGCCGCCCCAGCCGCAGCCGACATCCAGCAAGTAGTCACCGGCCTGCAGCCGAAGCTTGCGGCAGAGATGGTCGAATTTATCTTGCTGGGCTTGGTCCAGGGTATTGTCCGGCTCTCGGAAATAGGCGCAGGAATAGGCCATGTCCTGATCGAGCCAGAGTTGGTAGAACTCATTGGACACATCGTAATGGTACGAGATGGCTTCGGCGTCGGTGTCCTTGTCGTGGGCCATGCGCGTCGGTACAGCATCCTCCTCATCGGTCAGCAGGGCTTCGCTGAGCTCATCGCACACCCGAATGGCTTCACCTATGTCACCTTCCAGCTCGATCTTGCCTTCGACGAAGGCGGTACCGAGTTCGTCCATGCTGGGATGGGTCAGCTGGGAGATCAGCTGAGGCTCCTTGATCAGGATGGTCACCTGCGGGCTCGGCCCCAGGTCGAAATGGTTACCGTCCCACAGTTTGAGGCGCAGCGGCAGATGCAGGCTCTGCAACGCAGGTGGAAGTTGCGCAAGCATGAATGACCCTCCTTTCCATTTACGGGGCACGACGCACTACATTTCGAACACCACCGAAATAGGGTAGTTCATTCGTACGGACTTTCCTGCGGACCAGACCTTGGTCTAGAGCGGTCGACGGATGATGGGGTCTTTCACTGCTGGCTACACCGGTGTTTTACCCCTACCATTCGTGCGCGCCTTCGATCAATCCAGCGGAGCCCTTGGGTGAGCATCAATTTCGACCTGAACGACCTCAAAGCCTTCCGCGCCGTGGTCGAGCAAGGCAGCTTCCGCCGCGCTGCCGACACCATTCGCATTACCCAGTCGGCTCTGAGCCGGCGCATTGAGAAGCTCGAATCGGCATTGGGGGTCAAACTGCTGGAGCGCACCACGCGCAAGGTCTCGCTGACCAACGTCGGACGCGCCTTCCTTCCCCAGGTCGAACGCCTGCTGGATGATCTGGACCTGGCGCTGCTCAGTGTCGGTGACGGCGGCGCGCTGCGCACCGGCACCCTGACCATCGCCTGCGTCCCCTCGGCGGCCTACTACTTCATGCCCAACGCCATCCGCGCCTTTCACCGACAGTACCCGAAAGTGCGCATCAATCTGATCGATGCCTCGGCCAACGAGGTCAGTGCCGCGGTGGCTTCGGGCGAAGCGGATTTCGGCCTCAGTTTCACCGGCAACCTCGCCCCTGAAATCGAATTCAGCACCTTGCTCGAGGAGCACTACGTCATCGCCTGCCGCCAGGATCATCCGCTGGCACAACGTGAGTCGGTGAGCTGGACCGAGGCCTACCAGCATGACTACATCACGCTGGGCAAATCGTCTGGCAACCGTCTGGTGCTGGATCGCGCCCTCGCCGGGATGCAAGTGGCCCGGGAAAGCGTGTGCGAAGCCCGGCATGTGACCACTTTGCTGGGCTTGATCGAAGCGGGGGTGGGCATTGCTGCAGTCCCGTCGATCGCTCTGCCCCTATCGCCACACCCTGTGCTCGCCAGCGTTGCACTGGTCGAGCCGGAGGTTATCCGCAAAATGGGTCTGATCAAACGCCGCGGGCGTACGCTGACGCCCGCGGCACTTGAGATGGTGCGCCTGATCCGTGAACTGCCGGGTGTTCTACCGGGCGACTGAGTCCAGGCCGGTGGCACGCACGGTCGGCTGTACCGCGGGCGAGGCCAGATAGTCGAGCAGGTGTCGCGCTTGCGCCGGATGTTCGGCCGTCTTGGGAATACCCGCCGCGAAGCGGGTCACCGACTGCAGGCTCTCCGGTATTTTGCCCACATAGGTCACCCCGGCCACCGGCAACAGTTCGGCCACCTGCTGGAAGCCGATCTGGTAGGTGCCTTTGGCGACTTGCGAGGCAACCGGAATGCGCTCGACCATGGTGCTCTTGCCCGCGAGCTGGTCGGCGATACCCAGCTTCTTGAACAGCTGTTTCTCGACGTACACACCGCTGGCACTGTCCGAATAGGCCACCGACTTGGCCGCCAACAAGGTCTGCTTCAACTCGTCGGGGGTGCCGATGGCGGGCTTGGGCTGCCCTGCCCTGACCACCATGCCGATGCGCGAATCGGCCAGCTCCACACGGGAAGCCGGGTCGACCTTGCCTTGGCGGATCAGCTCGTCCAGGGCATAGCCGACCATGATCACCACATCGGCGTGCTCGCCACGCGCCAGACGGTTGGGTATCGCCTCGGGAGCCTTGCCCATCGACGGCCCATACACGCTGACCAGCGTATCGCCGCTCTGCTCGGCGTAGCGCGGACCGAGCTGCTGGTAGGCGGCAGTGAAGCCGCCGGAAGTCATCACGGTCAATTCGGCAGCGTGGGCCAAGCCACAACCGGCAACCAGGCTGGCGGCCAGCAATCCTTTCATCGCGCGGATCATGCGGCCACCACTGCGCGGTGGGCGAGTCGACGATACAGCATCCAGGTGGCGACGAACGCACAAAGCGCGGCAAACATCATCCAATAGGCTGGCGCAGCCTTGTCGCCCGTAGCGTGGATCATCCAGGTGGAAATGGCCGGGGTGAAACCGCCGAAAATCGCTGTGGCCAGGCTGTAGGCCAGCGAGAAGCCGGCAACCCGCACTTCCACTGGCATGATTTCGGTCAGCGCTGGAATCATGGCGCCGTTGTACAGCCCATACAGGAACGAGAACCATAGCAACACTTCGAGCATGTGGCCGAAGGTCGGCGCCTGGGCCAGGAACGACAGGGCCGGATAGGCACTGAGCAGGGTCAGCAGGGACATGGCGCTGAGCAGCGGCTTGCGGCCGAACCGATCGCTCAGGGCGCCGCCGATCGGCAGCCAGATGAAATTGGACACCCCCACCAGCAGGGTCACGATCAGAGCATCGCTGGTGCTCAGTTGCAGCACGGTCTTACCGAAGGTCGGCGCATACACAGTGATCATGTAGAACGCAGTGGTGGTCATGGCCACCATCAGCATGCCCAGCAACACCACGCTGGCATTGGCGAACAGGGTGGCCAGCACGGCCTTCATGCTCGGGCGGTGCTTGCGCGCGGTGAACTCTTCGGTTTCCTGCAGATTGCGACGCAGGATGAAAATCATCGGGATGATCATGCAGCCGACGCCGAACGGCACGCGCCAGCCCCATGCGCCGATTTCGCTGGTCGACAGCCACTGATTGAGGCCAAAGCCCAAGCCGGCGGCGACGACGATCGCCACTTGCTGGCTAGCCGATTGCCAACTGGCGTAGAAGCCCTTGCGTCCAGGCGTGGCCATTTCTGCCAGATACACTGAGACGCCACCGAGCTCGGCACCCGCCGAGAAGCCCTGCAGCAGGCGTCCTAGCAGCACCAGGACCGGCGCCCACAGGCCGATGCTGGCGTAGCTCGGCACCAGCACGATCAACAAGGTGCCGCTGGCCATGATTGCAAGCGTGACGATGAGCCCTTTGCGCCGGCCGACATCGTCGATGTAGGCACCCAGGATCACTGCACCGAGCGGACGCATGAGGAAGCCTGCGCCGAACACGGCAAAGGTCATCATCAAAGACGCGAATTCGTTGGACGCGGGGAAGAACGCCGCGGCGATATAGGTGGCGTAGAAGCCGAACAGGAAGAAGTCGAATTGTTCGAGGAAATTCCCGGACGTGACCCGGAACACCATCCCGGCTTTTGAGGTGCCCTTGGGCGCCGGATGTGACGGCAGACTCATGGTGGATCTCCAGCTTTTTTTAAGATTTGTAAGAGCTTGTTGCTGGAATGATCGGCGAAACTGCGGCTGAGGATAATCGCTGAATTCTCATCGATTGATGCAAGAAAGCGATCAATGAATAGCGACTAGCGGGGAGAAACGACACAGGCACTCTCCAGGGACGGGCTGGAGAGTGCCTTGTGCTCAAGGGGTTACGCCCCCACGAAAGCGGGTCGTACGGCGATCAGAAGATGCTCCAGGGATACTCGACGATCAGACGAATCTGGTCCGCAGAGGCATCCGAAGCGCCGTTACCGATCCGATGGGTGGCTTGGCGCAAGCGAACGGACAGGTCTTTGGCAGGCCCGCCTTGTACGACGTATTTGACATCGATGTCACGCT
Organism: Pseudomonas sp. HD6422; assembly: GCF_025377065.1. Classification (NCBI taxonomy): domain Bacteria; kingdom Pseudomonadati; phylum Pseudomonadota; class Gammaproteobacteria; order Pseudomonadales; family Pseudomonadaceae; genus Pseudomonas; species Pseudomonas sp. HD6422. The sequence goes on from NZ_JAHWIW010000027.1 coordinate 85,482, forward strand.
CCCAATGCTCCTCACTGCTCTGCGAGCCATAGAAGTTATAGGGGCTGTCAGCATCCATCTTGCTGCCATCGACATCGCGGCCCACGATGTAGCGAGCACCGAACGACAACCCGGGCACACCATACGTGGTCATGTCGAGGTTGTAGAACACGCCCCAGGATTTCTCATTGGGGCCGTTGAAGTCGACCAACTGCGAGGAGTTGGCCAGGTAGATGGAGTCATGGAACGTACCGGGCCCCATCCCCAGGTAGTCGAACGGCTGATCGCCGTGAATCTTCTGGTAGGTCAGCTTGAAGGTGTGCGCCCCGACCGTATACGCCGCGGCCAGAGAGTACGCCGTGGTGTTGATGTCCCCCGCCAGGGCACTGCCTTCGTCCACGGTGCGATACAGATTGGCATCGAAGTTCAGGCTCTGGGTGTCGCTCAACGGATAGGTATAGTTGACGTTCCCATAGTACTGACGCCAGATATCTTCATACTCAGCGCCATAGAGACCGAGGCTCAACTGGTCGGTCACCGAATAGGTACCGCCGACGAAATCGACCGTGCTGGAACCTACCCCGGCGTATGCGGCGTAGAAGTCGTCCGACATGTTGGTGCTGTTGAAATCCTTGGCGGCCGTCAGGTGCCCCGCTTCTGCGGCCAGCCCTTCGATCTCGCCGCTGGTCAACCAGAACCCTTGGGCCGTTCCAGGGGTCAAGCGGGCATCGGCAGGTGCGAACACCGGGTTGTATGGGCGCAGATTGTTACCGTACTTGAGCTCGGTCTCCGAAACCCGCAGCTTGACGTTGGCACCGGCCGAAGAGGCTTCGCGCGCAGTGCTATTGCCGTCCGGAACCAGAACGTTGGCTTGCCCCGAATGCCCTGCCCCGCCATCGAGCTTGATGACCGTGTAGGCACTCGCATCCACGCCGAATCCGACCGTGCCCTGGGTGAAGCCTGAGGTGTAATCGAGCCGGAAGGTCTGGCCCCATTCGCGCCGGTCACGGTCTGCAGTGCTATCGGCGTTGTTATGCCCGCTGTGGTAATCATGATTCCAGTAAAGGTTGCGGGTCATGAAGTCGAGGTGGCTGTCCTCGATGAATCCTTTACTGTCGGACTGACCTGCAATCGCCACGTTTCCCGCCATCGACGTGATGGCCAGCGCCAGCAGGCTCCTGTTTCTAAGCCGCATTGTCTTACTCCCCATGGTTTTTTTATCGAAAGGGCAGTGAAAATGGAGCGTTCCACCTGCTCTTTTTATGGGCCATGGCAAGGTGGAGGTGTGAGGTGAACCTGATCAGCACATGGCTGAAAAATGGCCAGGTGCCACCACCCTACTGACAACAGTGCCAAGGCGAAGCTCAAGATGCGACCTTCACAGACCTGAATCCGACCCTCTCATGGGGCATCCACAGACGCGACGGCCATGGCTTTGCCGTGGAACGCCCCCACTTTGTTGGCTGCGCGGCTCGTTCAGCGCTCAACCACCCACTGCGCCGCCGGGTTGCAAGGTCGTCTGAGCGGCCCCTCTAAGCATCTCCCCTGCCAGTACCCGGAACCTCTGGGTGAGCAGATTTTCGGGGCGATCGGATGAAAGCAGCAGGTAGGTATAGAAGCGCAGCTGCGGGGTAAACGGACGCATATCGATACCGGTATGCAAATACTCGCAGGCCACAAGCGGGCTGACGATGCTGACGCCAAGGCCCAGGCCGACCAACGAGCAGACGGTGGCGGCGTGGGTGGCATCCAGATTGAGCACGCGCGGGTCCTCTTCGGCGAAGAGGCGGTCGAGGCGCGTGCGCGAGCCATCGGTGTGCGACAACGAGATGAATTCCTCGCCCTTGAGGTCAGCCGGGGTCACTGTCTCGAGACTGCCAAGACGATGTCCCTTGGGGAAAATGCACACGCCGGGCACATCGCAGATGATCTCCGACTGCACGCCGGCCATGTCTTCCGCGACGTAGGACACCAGGCACACGTCGCAGAAACGCGTAGCGGCCCAGTGTGCAACGTTCGGCGAGTCATTGGTGTGTATGGAGATATGAACGTGCGGATTCTGCTGGCGGAAGCGCTGGATGATCGCCGGCAGCAAGCCATGGGTCAGCGATGGCACGGCTCCGATGCGCAACCGGCTGGTACCGCCACGCTTGAGGTTCTGGGCGGAGCTTTCCAGGCTTTGCAGCCCGATGAAGGCACGCTCCACATCGGCGAAGAACTGTGCGCCCTCATCGGTAGGCACCAATCGCCCGCCCATCCGCTCGAACAATTTGAAGCCATTGGACCGTTCGAGCTGCGCGATCAGGCGGCTGACGTTCGGCTGCGAGGTATGCAGCGCTTGCGCAGCCGCCGTCATTGAGCCGCTGAGCATCACCGCCCGGAAGGTTTCGATCTGCTTGAAGTTCATAGCCATATCATTTCTGCATGACGGGTTGATGTATTGTCATTTGATTGCATGACACGGAGATCTTATAACTAGACCCACATCGACGTCTGCACCGATGCAACGCGATGCCAATCGAGCACATGCCGGCAGAACCAGAATAAAACCGGTGCTCCCCCACACTTTTCAGCCCTGCTCTTGTACTCATCGTTTCGTCGCACGCCAGTGTGGCGATGCAGCCAGGTAATCAGGAGGCATCATGTCGTTCTCGTATAAAAAACTAAGCGCTGCGCTGGCTTTGTCGTGCATGTCGTTGGCTGCGGTATCCACCGCTCGGGCCTCTGACTTGCCGGCGGTTCCGGCAGCTATCAAAGAGGCAGGCCAACTGCGTGTTGGTGTGCGGTGCGACCAGCCGCCCTATGGCTACCAAGACGAAAAGGGGGAATTTGCCGGCGTCGAAGTGGAAATGGCGAAACAAGTGTCGTTTTGGGCCCTGGGCTCCAAGGACAAGGTCAGCTTCACCTGTGTGACCGCCGAAAACCGAGTGCCGCAACTACTTGGTCGCAAGGTGGACTTCCTCATCGCCACGCTCGGTGTCACGCCGGAGCGTCAACGCGTGATCGACTTCACCACGCCCTACCGCTGGGGCGCGAGTGACGTGGTGGTCAAGAAAGACAGCCCTGTGCAGAAGATCTCCGACCTCAAGGGCAAGACGCTCGCAACGCTCAAAGGCTCAGTGCAGGCCAAGTGGTTCGAAGATCACATGCCCGACGTGAAAACGCTGCGCATGAACAGCGCCGCCGACGCCTTGCAGGCTTTCCGCCAGGGCCGTGCCGACGCTTACACCCACGACGCCGCAACGCTGGTGGTGGTTGCCGACAATGACAAGGACGCCCGTCTGATCGGCGAACCTTTTCAGATCTCCGATGCTGCCATCGGCGTGCGCAAGAACGACGAAGAGTGGCGCGACTACCTGAGCGCAGCGGTACTGCGTATGCGTGAAGAACACCTGTTCCGTGGCTGGGTCGCGCAGTTCGTTCCCACGAACATCCAAAGCTATTACATCAGTGTCTTCGAGCAGGCCAAACCTGCCGAATCGCTCTGATCGGCCGCCATCATGAATTTCGATATCCATTACCTGATGGCGCAGTGGCCGGCGTTACTCGACGGCGTGCTGATGACGCTGAAGATAACGGCGCTCGCCATCGTCTTCTCGCTGTTGATCGGTGTGCTGGGCGGCGCGGTGAGGGTCATGAAGGTACCCGTCCTCTCGCAGGTCGTAGCGTTCTATGTGGAGTTGATCCGCAATACGCCGATCCTGGTGCAACTGTTCTTCATCTTCTACGGCTTGCCAGCCGTGGGGCTGGGACTGTCGCTGTTCTGGTCAGGGGTGTTTTGCCTGTCGCTCTGGGCAGGGGCTTACCAGATCGAGAACATCCGTGGCGGCCTGGCCACCGTGGAGCACGGTATGCGTGAGGCCAGCTTGGCGCTCAGCCTCAAGCCGGTGCAGTACTTCGCGCTGGTGGCCCTGCCGATCGCTTTTCGCACGAGCCTGCCGGCGATGCTCAATACCGCGATCTCGCTGCTTAAGAACTCCTCGTACTTGCAGGCCATCGGCTTGGCAGAGTTGACCTTCGTGGCGGTGGACCGCATTGCCACGGATTTCCGCGCCATCGAGATGTTCACTGCCATCTGCGTCATGTACCTGGTGCTGGTGGGCGTGCTCGCACTGTTGACCGGGCGGCTGTCGGCCCACCTGCATCGACCTTTCAGGCAGTGAGGCAACCATGAACTTCATTCTCGAAAACTGGAGCTTCGTTTCCAAAGGGTTGTTGATGACCCTGCGCCTGGCGCTGGTGGTGCTGCTGTTCACCACGCTGATCTCGGCAGTGCTCGGTGTGCTGGCCACGGTCAAGAACCGCGCGCTGGGGTGGACGATTCATGCCTATGTGGAGCTGTTCCGCTCGATTCCACTGATCGTCAACGTGTTCTTCATCTTCTTCGGGGCGCCGATGTTCGGTGTGGATCTGAGCCCGTTCGCCGCCGTCACCGTGGGCCTGACCCTGTGGGGCAGCGCCAACGGTATCGAGATCGTCCGAGGCGGTCTGGAGTCGGTATCCCGACATCAGTGGAAAAGCGCCTGGGCCTTGGGCCTGCGCCCTTGGCAGATCTACCTGCACGTGGTCGTGCCACAGTCGATGAAAGCCATTCTGCCGGCCTACACCGGGTTGCTGACGATCCTGGTGCAAGCCACTTCCCTGGGCGCGCTGGTAGGTGTGGGCGAATTCCTCAAGGTCGGGCAGATCATCATCGAACGCGAAACCGTCATGACCGGCGTCAGCCCGGCATTCGAGGTCTACGGCGTGGTGTTGCTCGTGTACTTCGTCATCTGCTCGGCACTGACCTGGCTCAGTCGCTATCTCGAACGTCGTCTGGGTCGCCCGGCGGTACGTACTTCTATTGGAGAGGTTCCAAAATGCAAGAATCCAAAGTCAGTCGGCGCCTGAAGGAAAGCACTGCGCCGGAAGTCAACGAGTACATCTATCGCCCACGCCTGGAAGGCTTCGCCAGTGGTTTCGCCAACCTGGGCAACGTCAACAAGGCGCACATCCTGATGCTCGCCGAACAGGGCCTGATTCGTGGCGAACACGCCAGTGCGCTGGCCAAAGGCGTGCTGGACATGGAGCATGCCGGGCCGGATGCGGTCGAGCTGGATCCGTCGCGCGAAGATGCCTACTTCAACTATGAAGCGCACCTGATCGAACAGATCGGCGCCGACATCGGCGGGCGCCTGCACACCGGTCGCAGCCGCAACGACATTCTTGCCACGCTCGATCGCCTGCGGTGTCGCGACCTGTTGATGGACCTGATCGACGAGCTGATGAACGTGCGAGCAACGGCCATTCGCTGTGCCGAGATGTTCGCTGAAGTGGTGATGCCCGGTTACACCCACCTGCAACCTGCACAACCGATCACCTATGGGTACTACCTCAGCGCGGTGGAGCAGGCACTGGAACGCGACAGCAAACGCCTGATCCAGACCCTGGATTCCATGAACCAGTGCCCACTTGGCGCAGCGGCGTTCGCCGGTACGCCGTTCGCCATCGACCGCTCGCGCACCGCCGAGTTGCTAGGCTTCGACGGTTATCTGGACAACGCGCTGGATGCCATCGGCTCGCGGGACTTCCTGCTCGAAAGCCTGTCGCACCTGAGCAACCTGGCGGTGCTCTGGAGCCGCATTGCGCAGGATTACTTCGTGTGGAGCACCAATGAGTTCAACCTCATCGACTTCCCTGACAGTGTCGCGGCGACGTCCAGCATCATGCCGCAAAAGAAGAACCCGACCGTGCTGGAGTATCTCAAGGGCCGCAGCGGACACATCGTCGGCTTGCTGATGGGGGCAAGCGTCACCATCAAAGGCACCAACTTCTCGCACACCGGCGATGGCAACCGCGAAGGAACCCGTGGTTTCTGGGAAGCCGCCGAAGAAAGCCTACGCTGCCTGAAACTGCTGGACCTGGTGCTGCGCACCGCGACCCCGAACATCGATCTGGCGGTGCGCCGTGCCGGTGAAGACTTCTCCACGGCAACGGGCCTGGCCGACCTGATGGTGCGCGAGGTGGATCTGTCGTTCCGCGAAGCCCACCACGTGGTCGGCGCCGTGGTGCGCATGGCGATGGATCAAGGCCTGTTGGCGAATCAGATCACCACCCAGATGATCGATGCCTGCGCCATCGAACAACTGGGCCACGCGCTGAACCTGTCCGAGCAAAAGGTGCGCGAATGCCTGGACCCGGTCAGCAACGTGCAAGGGCGTACCTCCGCAGGCGGCCCGTCGCTGGGTTCGCTGAAGCCCAGCCTGGCCCGTGCCAGGGAGCGACTGGCGGCTGAACGCGCCGCCAATCAACAGCGCCGCGAGCGACTGAGCGCGGCTCACCTCAACCTGCAAGCCCTGACCCGGGCACAGGCGGGCCTATGAGCACAATCCTGACGGTTCGCGACCTGCATAAAAGCTTTGGGCAACACGAGGTGGTCAAGGGGGTGGACATGGACGTTCGCCAAGGTGAAGTGGTGGTCATCATCGGTCCCAGCGGCTCGGGCAAGTCCACCTTCATTCGCTGCCTGAACAGCTTGGAGGAGCCGTCGCAGGGCACCGTGGTGATCGGCAATGGCGACTCTGCCAACGCCGGTGACCGCAAGGCGCTGGCGAAGCTTCGTGAGGAAGTGGGCATGGTGTTCCAGGACTACACGCTGTTCCCCCACATGACCGTGATGGCAAACATGATCCTCGCGCCGGTAAAGCTCAAGCGCGCGACCAAGCAGCAAGCACAGGCCCATGCCTTGGCGTTGCTGGACCGGGTCGGACTGCGCCACAAGGCCGAGCATTATCCGGCAGAGTTGTCCGGCGGCCAGCAACAACGCGTGGCGATCGTTCGCGCGTTGGCGATGAGACCCAAGTTGATGCTGTTCGACGAGCCCACCTCCGCGCTGGACCCGGAGACCGTCGGCGACGTGCTGAACGTGATGAAGGGCTTGGCTGCCGAAGGCATGACCATGATCGTGGTGACCCACGAAATGGGTTTCGCCCGTGAAGTGGCCGATCGCGTGGTGTTCTTCGACGGCGGCAAGATCATCGAAACCGGGCCGCCGTCCGAGGTGTTCAGCGTACCCAAGGAACCGCGCACCCGGCAGTTCCTGGAAAGCGTCCTGCACTGATCCAAAGGCACCTTCGCACCCTTTCCCCTATCTGGCGTGCCCGCCTCCATCGGGACGGCGCGCCTGTGCTCCGGCAAGGAGTTTCAAATGAGTGAAGCGATCCGCAATCCCCAGGCTTCAATGGCCAGGCAAGCCATGATCCAGATGGAGAACATCAACAAGTGGTACGGTACTTTCCAGGTACTGAAGAACATCAACCTGACCGTGCATCAGGGCGAGCGTATCGTGCTCTGCGGCCCGTCGGGATCGGGCAAATCGACCACTATTCGCTGCCTGAACCGCCTCGAAGAACACCAGGAAGGCCGGATTGTGGTCCAAGGCACCGAACTGACCAGCGACGTCAGGCAGATCGAGGCCATCCGCCGCGAAGTCGGCATGGTGTTCCAGCATTTCAACCTGTTCCCGCACCTGACCATTCTGCAGAACTGCACACTCGCACCGATCTGGGCAGGCAAGGTGTCACGTCGCCACGCTGAAGAAGTGGCGATGCATTATCTGGAACGCGTGCGCATTCCCGAGCAGGCCCACAAATTCCCCGGGCAGCTGTCCGGTGGCCAGCAGCAGCGGGTCGCGATCGCCCGGGCATTGTGCATGAAGCCCAAGATCATGCTGTTCGATGAACCGACCTCGGCGCTGGACCCGGAAATGGTCAAGGAAGTGCTCGACACCATGGTCAGCCTTGCCGAAGACGGCATGACCATGCTGTGCGTGACCCATGAAATGGGTTTCGCCCGTACCGTGGCGCACCGGGTGGTGTTCATGGACCAGGGTGAAATTGTCGAGCAGGCCACGCCGGAGGCGTTCTTCGACAACCCGCAAAGTGAGCGCAGTCGATTGTTCTTGAGCCAGGTATTGCACTGAGTGATGTGCACTCTGTGAGGGCCCTTTCGCGGCGGTTCGGCGCCCCGACAAGCCCGCACAGGTACCCCTTCGCATTCGCAAGCGATGATGATCCTGTGGGAGCGGGCTTGCCCGCGAAGAGGCCGGCCCAGACAACCCAAACACTCGAAGGGAGATCTCAACGGTCTGGTCACAGCGCTGTTCGGCGATAGGGTCCCGATGTGGCCCACATACTGTGAAAACCACTGCGCATTAAACAAAAAACATCAGTTCTGTTTCAGACTAATTCTATTTTTTGTAGGGCATTTCCGATTCATACTCTTGCGCCTGCCAAACCATTGCTACTGCTGGAATGGGGGCCTAGTCTCGGGAAGTCGCTGCCAAATCAGCGTCCGGCTTTGACAGGCCGATCCTTCTCTCCGAGCACGTACACGCTTTATGGCGGCAGTACGTGGGGCACCTCGTGTGCGCCGAGTCTCCGGAGTCCTCGGTCTGTCAACCCGCGTACCGCTGCCACCTTCTTGTTTGACAGCTCGTTGGTTGCAGCCCAATCGACTCCGGAGTTGTACATGCGCAAAATAGTCCCCGATCCACCCGCTTCCTCCCTCGAATCGTCCATCGCCTTGCAAGACACCCTCGTGCAGGCCTCCGAGCACATCCTCTGCGCCTTATCCGTCGCCAGCCAATCCGTGCTGCTCAACCCTGTCAGTCCAACCTCGAAGATCATGCAGGCCGTGATTCATGAGATGGCGACTGTGCAGGCCTTGTTGGAGTCGGCGGAAGAGCACGCGCAGATGCGGGCGCATCTGCCGGTCGAGCCGCGAACGCTGCATTAAGTGACGTGTTGTCTCGGCGGGCCTCTTCG